>SXHP01000333.1 GCA_005773165.1 Sphingomonadales bacterium
ACCGGTGTCGCCGTCCTGGCGGGCGTGCTCCTTGACGAGCTCGGTCTTGCGTTCTGCGGTGATCGTCATGTCAGGTCCTCGACATCGTTCTACAGATTGAAGCCGCGCACCACGGTGACGTGGCCGTCGCGAACCTCGATCAGCGCCACCGGCGTGTCGTCGAGCATCGCGAAGGACAGGCCGTCGGCGGCGGCGATCCCGGCCAGCACGCGCCCCTGACGGAGCGCCCCTGCCTGGTCGGGGGAGAGGGAAAGAGCCGGGATGTCGTCCAGCCCCGCCCTCAGCGGCAGGAGTAGGTGTTCAAGCTCGCGCGCCTTAGCGGCTCTGTCGAGATTGTCCAGCGATATCGCCCGCGACAGGTCGAACGGTCCGGCCTTGGTGCGGCGGAGCATGGTGACATGGCCGACCGTGCCGAGCGCCAGCGCGATGTCGCGCGCGAGCGAGCGGATGTAGGTGCCTTTGGAGACGTGCGCGGTGAGGGTGATTTCGTCGAGCAACTCCGCACCATCCCTTGAGCCGTCACCCCAGCGAAGGCTGGGGTCTCCCTGCTGCAAGGACTCGCGCTCTCCCCGAAGATCCCAGCTTTCTCTGGGATGACGGGCTGCGCTAAGCGAGTGCACGGTCACGTTCCGCGTCGCCAGCACCACATCCTCACCCGCCCGCGCCAGATCGTACGCCCGCTCCCCGCCCACCTTCAGCGCCGAATAGGCCGGCGGAACCTGCGCGATCGGCCCCGTGAAGCGTGGGAGCACCGCCGCCACCTCCGCCCCGGTCGGCCGCACGGCGCTCGTCGCGATCACTATTCCCTCCGCGTCGAGCGTATCGGTCTGCGCGCCGAAGCGGATCGTGAAGTCATACGCCTTGTCGCTGTCGAGCAGCCGCCCGGCGAGCTTGGTCGCCTCGCCTACCGCGATCGGCAGCACCCCGGTCGCGAGCGGATCGAGCGTGCCGCCGTGCCCGACCTTCGCCTTGCCGTAGCCGCCCTGGCGCAGCGCGCGCTTGACCGCGGACACGCCTTGCGTCGAGCCCAGCCCAAGCGGTTTGTCGAGGATGATCCAGCCGTGCACCCGATCAGCCCGCCAGCGCGGCGGTGAAATGCCGGCGGCACATCGCCACATAACGGTCGTTGCCGCCGATCTCGGTCTGCCGCCCATGCGCGACCGCGCGGCCCTCCGCGTCGATGCGGAGGTTCATCGTCGCCTTGCGCCCGCAGTGGCAGACCGACTTGATCTCGACCAGCGCGTCGGCGAGCGCCAGCAGCCGCGCCGATCCCTCGAACAAAGTTCCGACGAAATCGGTGCGCAGACCGTAGGCGAGGACCGGGATGCTGGCGCTGTCCGCCAAATGCGCGAGCTGGTCCACTTGCGACGCCGTGAGGAACTGAGCCTCGTCGACGAGCACGCAAGACAGCGGCGCGCGGGCATGCTCAGCCTCGACCAGCGCGGCGATGTCGGTGGCCCGGTCGAACATTGTCGCGGGCGCCTCCAACCCGATCCGCGACGCGATCGTTCCCGCTGCGAACCGGTCGTCGACCGCCGCGGTGAACAGCATCGTCCGCATCCCCCGCTCGCGGTAGTTGAAATCCGCCTGGAGCAGCGTGGTGGATTTGCCCGCGTTCATGCTGGCGTAGTAGAAATAGAGCTTGGCCATCAGGCGAGCGTTTCGATGGGCAACGGCGCGTCAGCTCCGGCGAGCTTCGCCAGGTTCTTCTCGAACGACACAAAGCCGTCGGTGTGGCGAGCGGAAAGAAGGTGCATCATGTCCGCGAAGTCGGCGCCCTGTGCGAACCGGTCGATCGCCCAACCGACGAGCGCCGGATCGCTGACGCTGACCGTCGGCAGATGGAGCAGATCAGCCAACGTCTCTGCAAGGATGGCGCGTCCGATTTTGTATCTGGACGCCAGCAGCCACGCAGTTTCGACCAGCACCGTGTCCGACACGTAACTCGGCTCCGCCAGCACCTGGGCCGCACGGGGCGATTGCGCCGGATCGTCGTTCAACAGATATCGGGCAAGAACGTTGGTATCGACCGCCTTCATCCGTCCCAACGCGGTCCACCCGCCGCCCACATGTCGGCGACGGCTTGGTTCATGTCCTCGATCGACACCGGCGGACCTTCATAGCGGAGGCGCGAGCGGATGCGCCCCGTGATCGTATCAAAATCCTCGCCGCTGCGCAGGAACGGCTTGCGGAGCAGCACGCCATCGGGTCGCTCCACGACCTCCAACCGATCACCGGAACTCATTCGCAGCCTGTCGCGGACATCCTTCGGAATGACGACTTGACCGCGCTCGGACATGATGGTGATCGCGTTCATGCAAGTAAGTTGCGTCTTATCGCTTCAACCGTCAAGGTCGCGCGCCACCTTCGGATCACGCAACAGCCGGTCGACATGGCTGCCCTCGTCGAAGCTCTCGTCGGCCAGAAACTTGAGCCTGGCCGCATATTTCATCTGCACCCGCGCGGCGACCTCGCGCTGTAGATAAGCCGTGTTGGTCCGCAGCGCCTTCAGCACCGCGGCCTCGTCGCGGCCGAGCAGCGGTTTGACGAACACCGTCGCGTGACGCAGGTCGGGGGACATGCGGACTTCGGTGACCGACACCATGTGCTTGGCCAGCGTGTCGTCATGGACGTCCCCGCGCGCAAGAATCTCGGACAGGATGTGGCGCACCTGCTCGCCGACGCGCAGCGTGCGGACGGATTTCTCGGGCTTTGACTCAGCGTCGCGCATCTTGAAAATCGGCTCGTCTTTGCGTAGGTAGATCGGGCAGTGGTTTCTGCATCTATATCACCTCCCGAGCCCGGATGTTCGTGCATCCGGGCTCGAATGGTATTTGGGACCCGACGTTCGTGCGCCGGGCCCCGCACCGGCTATCGACGACCCAGCTCGATGAGCTTGATCACCAGCCCGACGAGCGCGATGACGAGCATCGCGACGCCAAGCACCAGTGCTACAATGGTTTCTTGATCTATATGGATCACCTCCCTTCGACCGGCAGCTTGCCGGCCGAGGGAGGCGATAAGCGGAACCGACCGCAGCCGCTAGAGCGTCCGCTCGCGCATCTCGACTTCGAAGGTCTCCAGGAAGTCCCCCGCCTTGATGTCGGTGAAGTTCTGCGTGAACGTCACGCCGCACTCCAGGCCCGCGCGGACCTCCGCCACGTCGTCCTTGAAGCGACGGAGCGAGGCGATTTCGCCCTGGTAGATGATGACGTCGGCCCGCGTGATGCGCGCCTTCAACGCCTTGCGGATGACGCCTTCCGTGACCAGCAGGCCCGCCGCGCGGCCGTGCTTGCCCGCCGAGAAGACCTCGCGGATTTCGGCGCGGCCGACAACCGTCTCGAACGCCTCGGGGCCGAGCTCGCCCGCCATGCCGGCGCGGATCTCGTCAGTCAGCGTGTAGATGACGTCGTAGTATTTCAGCGCCACCTTCTGCCGGTCGGCGATTTCGCGCGCCTTGGCGTTCGCGCGGACGTTGAAGCCGATGATCGGCGCGCCCGACGCCGCCGCGAGCGTCACGTCGCTCTCGGTGATGCCGCCGACGCCCGAATGAAGGATGCGCGCGCGGATCGCGTCGGTGCTGATCTTGTTGATCGCGCCGACGATCGCCTCGACCGTTCCCTGCGTGTCCGCCTTGACGACGAGCGGATACTCGATCGCCTGCTTCTCCTTCAGCGCCGAGAACATCGATTCCAGGCTCGCGGGAGCGGAGGTGGTGCGCTTCTGCGTCAGCACCGACTGGCGGTATTCGGCGACTTCGCGGGCGCGCGCCTCGCTCTCGACGACCTGCAGCGGATCGCCTGCGGAGGGCACGCCCGACAGGCCGAGGATCTCGACCGGCATCGCCGGACCCGCTTCCTTGACCTGACGACCCTTGTCGTCGACCAAAGCGCGAACCTTGCCGCTTTCCGCGCCGACGACGAAGATGTCGCCGACCTTGAGCGTGCCGCGGTTGACCAGGATCGTCGCGACGGGGCCGCGGCCCTTGTCGAGCTGGGCCTCGATCACCGTGCCTTCGGCGGCGCGATCGGGATTCGCGCCGAGCTCGAGCAGTTCGGCCTGGAGCTGGATCTTCTCGACCAGCGTGTCGAGCCCGATCTTCTTGAGAGCGGAGACCTCGACGTCCTGGACGTCGCCGCCCATCTCCTCGACGACCACTTCCTCGCTCAGCAGGCGCTCGCGCACCTTCTGGGCGTTGGCCCCGTCTCTTACTCTTTGAAAAAGCAAAGAGTTATAGCTAGATTTACCGT
>SXHP01000334.1 GCA_005773165.1 Sphingomonadales bacterium
AAGATGGCGCATTACGGCTATTCCGGCTGGGCGGTGCTCGAATGGGACTGCGCGCTGTAGCGGGGCGAGGACGGCGCGCGAGAGGGCGCGCCCTTCATTCGCGATCACATGATCCGGCTGACCGATCACCCGTTCGATGATTTCGCGGCGAGCGGAGCCGATCGCGCCGCGATCCGCTCGATCCTCGGTTTGTCCAGAGAGGAGGGCTGAAGCGGTGACGCGGCACGCGCTACGACTTGGCATGGCGGGCGGCGGCGAAGGCGCGTTCATCGGCGCGATCCACCAGCGCGCGGCGGCGCTCGACGGCGACTGGCGGCTCGTCGCGGGCGCGTTCAGCACCGACGCCGCGCGCAGCGCGCGCAGCGGCGAGCAGCTCGGGCTGGACCGCAATCGCGTCTATTCCTCGTTCGACGCAATGATCGCGGGCGAACGCACGCTGCCCGAAGGCGAGCGGATCGACGCGCTTGCGATCGTCACGCCCAACCATCTCCACGCACCGATGGCGATCGCCGCGCTCGAGGCGGGCTTTCACGTCTTTTGCGAAAAGCCGATGGCGATGAGCGCCGCGGAGGGGCGCGCCATCGCGGATGCAGCGAGGGCCAGCGGACGCCATTTCGCGCTCGCCTTCACCTACAGCGGCTACCCCCTCGTCGAAGAGGCGCGAATTCGGGTCGCGCGGGGCGACCTCGGCGCGATCCGGCTGGTGCAGGTCGAATATCTCCAGGGCTGGCTCAGCCTGCCGATCGACACGGGCGGCAACAAGCAGGCCGAGTGGCGGACGGACCCCACCCGCGCCGGGCTGGGCGGATGTTTGGGCGACATCGGTACGCACGCGTTCCAGCTTGCCGAGCATGTCTCGGGATTGCGCGTCCGGTCGGTGTCGGCCGACCTTGCGACGCATGTGCCGGGGCGACGACTGGACGACGATGTCAGCGCGCTGCTGCGCTTCGACGGCGGCGCGCGCGGAGTGCTCAAGGCAAGCCAGGTCGCCGCGGGCGAGGAGAACGGGCTGAAACTGAGAGTCCACGGCGAACGCGGCGGCCTGGAATGGTCGCAGATGGAGCCCAACACGCTCACCTTGCGCTGGCTCGACCGCCCCGCCGAGCTCGTGCGCGCCGGCGGTCCGGGTCTCGACAGCGGCGCCGCCGCCCTGCTCCGTACACCTGCGGGTCATCCGGAAGGCTATATCGAGGCGTTCGCCAACCTCTATCGCGCGTTCGCTGCGACGATCCGCGCTGGGGACGGCCTCTGGTACCCGGGCGTCGCTGATGGACTGCGCACCATGTCCTTTATCGAAGCCGTCATCATCAACGCGGCGTCGGAGGTGAAATGGACCGACGTCGATCAGGGAGAGAGCGAATGAAGCTGCTCATCGGCGTGAGCACGGTTGCGGCGACCGCCGCGGCGCTGATCGCCGTCCCGACCGCCGCCCAGACGACATCGACCGCTGCGCCGCCTGCGTTCGCCGCCTGCCGCGCCTGCCATACGGTCCAGAAGGGCGGCAGGAACGGTGTCGGCCCCAACCTCCACGGCATTGTCGGGCGCCCCGCCGCCGCGACGCCGGGCTTCAATTATTCACCCGCGCTGAAGGCATCGAAGCTGCGCTGGGACGAAAAGACGCTGCACGAATTTCTCGCCGGGCCTTCAAAGAAGGTGCCGGGAACGCGGATGCCGATCCCGACGCCCGACCCGGCCAAGCGCGCGGCGATCATCGCCTATCTGAAGGCGGAAGGTGCCAAATGACGGATGACACCCGCACGGTTTTGTCGCGCCGAACATTGGTCGCCGGGGGAGCGGCCGCTTCCGTGACTTCCGGGCTGCTCGCCGCTCAGGGGCGGACGTCCAACGCGGCGCGCTTTTCGATGAACTACGCGCCGCACCAGGGCAGCTTCGCCAGTCGCGGGGGCCTGATCGAACAGATCGCCTTTGCCGCCGACCAGGGCTTTACCGCATGGGAGGACAATGAAGCCCGCAATCGCCCGGTGGCGGAGCAGGAGCGCATGGCGCGGGCGCTGTCGCAGCGCGGCATGATGATGGGGGTGTTCGTCGCCAGCATGCCCAGATGGTCGCAGTCGCGCCCTCTGCTCGGCGGTTCCGACGATGCCGAGCGCGAGGCGTTCCTGGCGGACATCCGAACTTCGGTGGACGTCGCGAAGCGACTTTCCGCCAAGTGGATGACGGTGGTTCCCGGCTTCATGGACGCCAAGGCACCGGTAGATATTCAAACCGCACGGATCATCGACGTGATGCGCCGCGCGGGAGAGATCGTCGCGCCGCACGGCATAGCCATGGTCATGGAGCCGCTGAACACGCGCACCAACCATCCCGGCGTCTACATGCAGACGATCGCACAGGGCTATGCGGTCGCGCGGGGCGCGAACAGCCCGGCGGTGAAGATCCTCGCCGATCTGTATCACGAGCAGATCCAGTCCGGGAATCTGATCCCGACCCTCGACACCTGCTGGAGCGAGATCCGCTACCTTCAGTTCGGCGACAATCCCGGTCGCAAGGAGCCGACGACCGGCGAGATCAACTACCGCTCGGTCGTCCGCTGGCTCAAGGCGAAGGGCTATGCCGGGGTCATCGGCATGGAGCATGGCAATTCGGTCGCGGGCCGCGCGGGCGAGGAACGCCTGGTCGCCGCCTATCGCGAAATCGACCGGGCGTGAGGGGAGGAAGGATGACCACCGTCCGCATCATCGCCGGGCTGCTCGCGGCGACGGCGCTGCCCGCCACTGCGCAAGACAAGCCGGGTTTCACGGACACGCCTATGCTGCCCGGCGGGCAATGGCGCGTCCACGATGCCGACCGGCCTGCGCCCGCGGTGGTCGTCCCCGCTGCACAGGCCGGCGGCGCTCCCTCGGACGCGGTCATCCTGTTCGACGGCCGCTCGGCCGACGCGTGGCGCGCAGACCGCAAGCCGTGGCCGATCGAGATCGGCGCGCTCACGATCCCTTCGCGCGCCAGCAGCGGCGGCGAGAACAACCTCGTCACCAAACAGAGCTTCGGCGACGTGCAACTCCACCTCGAGTTTCGCTCGCCCAATCCGCCGACCAAGACGTCGCAGGATCGTGGCAACAGCGGCATCTGGTTCATGCAACGCTATGAGGTGCAGATCCTCGACAGCTATCGCAACCCGACCTACGCCGACGGCGGCCTCGGCGCGATCTATGGTTGGAAACCGCCGCTCGTGAACGCCGCCCGCCGCCCTGGCGAATGGCAGAGCTACGACATCGTGTTCGAGCGTCCCCGCTTCGCCCCAAACGGCACGTTGCTTCGCCCCGCGTACGTCACCGCCTTTCTAAACGGCGTGCTGGTCCAGAACCATCAGGCGATGCTCGGCACGACGGTCTGGCGCAAGGTCGCGGGCTACCAGCCGCATGGCGATGCAGCGCCGATCCAGTTGCAGGATCACGACTCGCCCGTCGCCTTTCGCAACATCTGGGTCCGTCCGCTGAGCGAGGCGGCGATCGCGCAGGATTTGGGAGGAACAGGCAAGTGATCGATCGGAGAACCGCGCTTGCGGGGGTCGCGGCGATGTTCGGCACGGCGTTGTTTGCGCCGATCGCTCGCGCAGCGGGGATCGCCCCGGCAGCAGCCGCGCCAGTGATCAGCGAAGGGCCGCCGAGCGTCGCGGTCTTCACGCCCGCACAGCGTACGCTGATGACCGCGCTGAGCGAACGCGTCCTACCGACGACCGACACGCCGGGCGCGATCGCCGCGGGCGTGCCGGCGTATATCGAGAAGCTGCTCGCCGACTGGGCGAAGCCGGGTGATCGCGTCCCCATCCTCGCAGGGCTCGATGCGATCGAGGCGCGCAGCATGCAGGACTACAGGGTTCCCGCCGCACAGGCGTCCGCGGTGCAGCAGGACGCGCTGCTGACGCTCGCCATGAACGATCAACTGCCGTCGGGCGAAGTGTTCTTCCAGGCGTTCCGACAGCTCGTCATCACCGGCTATTTCACGTCGGAGATCGGCATGACGCAGGAGCGCGAATATCTGCCGGTGCCCGGCGAGTACAATGGCGCATTCCCCTTTTCCCAGATCAACAAGGTATACAGCGCATGATGATCAGCCGCAGAAATCTGCTTGTCGGCGCAAGCAGCGCCGCCGCGCTCGGGCTCGCCGGCGCAGCCGCAGCCCCCGCCTTCGCTGCGCGGCTCGGCGCGATCGGGCTCCAGCTCTACACGGTGCGCGACCTGTTCGCGAAGGACCCGGTCGGCACGCTCGAAGCGGTTGCGCGCATCGGCTATCGCGAAGTCGAGTTCGGCGGCGGCGGCTATGACGCGATGGACCACGCCTTGCTGCGCAAGACGATGGACCGGCTCGGCCTTCGCGCCCCGTCGATACATGTCGGCTATGACGCGCTGCGCCAGCAGTTCGGTCGCACCGTGGCGATGGCGAAGACGCTCGGGGCGGACACGCTCATCGTGCCGTACATCGGGGAAGAACACCGCAGCGAGCAGGCTTGGCAAGCCGCGCTGGCGAACTTCGAGCGATTCGCCGCCGATCTCAAGAAGGACGGGCTGGGCTTCGCCTATCACAACCACGATTTCGAATTCACCGCCAAGCCGGGCGGCGTCAGCCTCTACGACCGCCTCCTGAAGCAAACCGACCCCAAGCTGGTGAAGGTGGAACTCGATCTCTACTGGGCGGCCTTCGCCGGCGAAGACGCACTTGCGGTCATCAACCGCTCGGCAGGGCGCCTCTACGCCTATCACGTCAAGGACATGCGCGCCGACCGCAGCATGACAGCGGTGGGCGACGGCAGAACCGATTTCGCCGCATTGTTCCGGGCGAAGGGCAGCGCCGGCGTCCGCCACTTCTATGTCGAGAACGACGAGGCGCCCGCGCCCTACCTCCCCGACATCACCACCAGCTTCAAGACGCTTCGCGGCTTACGCTTCTGATCCGGACCATTGGAGAGTATCAACATGGCTGCGACCAACAGGTTCGATGCGATTGTCATCGGATCGGGCGTCAGCGGCGGGTTCGCCGCAAAGGAACTCACCGAAAAGGGTCTGCGCGTCCTCATGCTCGATCGCGGCAGGATGGTCGAGCATGGCGAAGGCTACCCCTACGACGGCAAGCCCGCCTATGAGGTGCCGGCGCGCAACTTGATGCCCAAGCCGCTGCTCGACAGCCATTACTTCATCGCCAAGCACGGCTATGTCGCGCCGAGCAATCAGGGCTTCTACAACGACGACCTCGCCAACCCTTATGCTTACGACGAAGGGGAAAAATTTTACTGGATCAGGCCCGCGGCGGTCGGCGGCAAATCGCTGATCTGGGGCCGGTGGTCGTTTCGCTGGAGCCCGGACGATTTCGAGGCGAACAAGCGCGAAGGCGTGGATGGCGACTGGCCGATCCGCTATGACGACGTCGCGCCCTGGTACAGTTATGTCGAGAAGTACATCGGCGTCTCGGGCTCGCGCGAGAACCTGCCGTACCTGCCAGACAGCGAATTTCAGCCTCCGATGCCGATGAACGTCGCCGAGAAATGGCTCAAGCAACGGCTGGAGGCGCGGTTTCCGGGCCGCAAGCTCATCAATTCGCGCCTGTCGAACATCACCGAAGACATGCCGGATCAGAACCGGACCAAGTGCCAGCACCGCAACCAGTGCAGCAACGGCTGCTCCTTCGGCGCGTATTTCTCGACCCAGGCCGTAACGCTGCCGGCGGCGCGCGCGACCGGGCGGCTGACGCTCAAGTCCGACGCGGTGGTCACCAATCTCGAATACGACGTGTCGCAAAAGCAGGTCACCGGCGTCCGCTTCGTGGATGCCAAGACCGGGCAGGCGGAGGTCGTGTCGGCCGACTTGGTCTTCCTGTGCGCGTCGGCGATGGCGTCCAACCAGATTCTGATGAACTCGCGGCCTGCGGGGAGCGGGCGCAGCCATTTCGACGAGAGCGGAACCTTGGGTCGCTACGTCATGGACCATATCTTCCGCGTTGGGATCGAGGGCGAGATCCCGGGGATGGAGGACCTGATCGAATACGGCCGCCGCCCCGGCGGCATTTACATCCCGCGCTTCCGCAACAACCCGGGCGGCGAAGACGTCGGCTTCAAGCGGGGCTACGGCTATCAGGGCAGCGCGCGCCGCGATCCCGCGGCTCCGGTCGGTTTCGGCGCCGCGATGAAGCACGGCATGCGCCGCTACGGCCCGTGGAAGTTCAGCATGGGCGCGTTCGGCGAGTGCCTGCCCTATGCCGACAATCGCGTCACGCTGCACCCGACCAAGGTCGATCGCTTCGGCATGCCTCTGCTGCGCTTCGACGTCCGCTTCCGCGACAACGAATTGCGGATGATGACCGACGCCAGAACGCAAGGGGAGGCGATGCTCAAGGCTGCGGGCCTCATCAACGTGACCAGCACGGAGAAGGAGCACGTGCCCGGCGACGCCATCCATGAGATGGGCGGCGCGCGCATGGGCCGCGATCCTCGCACCTCCGTCCTGACCGCATGGAGCCAGGCGCACGCCGCGTCCAACCTTTATGTGACCGACGGTGCGCAGATGGCGTCGGTATCGTGCGTCAATCCTTCGCTCACCTTCATGGCGATGACCGCCCGCGCCGCCGATCACGCGGTCGATCGCATGAAGAAGGGCTGAAGCTGGGATCCTCAACGCAGACACATATGAGCCTCTGCGGGCTCATGCTCAGCGGCAGCGCAGAAGACCGCTCGTCACCGCAACCGCGGTATTGACCGACACGTACTAAAGGGAACAGAACGCGAACATTGATTGTTGCGAGTCGCTGTGTCCTGTTCCGTTCCCACCATCGCCGAGCTGCGCGAGACACTCCGCGCCATCGCAGGAGACGTGCGTGAGCGGCCGGTGCTGCCGTTCGAACTGGAAGGGTTGGACGGCAAGCTGGCGGACCGAGGTCTTCGCCTCGACGCCCTTCACGAGGTGTCGTCGCAGGGATCGGGCTGGGGAGACGACGCGGCGGCAGTGCTCTTCGCCGCGGGCATCGCGGCGCGGACGAGCGCCCCCGTGCTCTGGGTGGTGCGGTCGCGTGACCTGTTCGCGCCTGGGCTCTACCAGGCCGGTCTGAAACCCGAGCGTGTCATCTACGCCGAGGCGCGGGATGACGGCGAGCTGCTGGCGCTGGTCGAAGAGGGGCTTCGCCACCGCGGACTGGGCGCGGTCATCGGCGAGGCGCGTCGCGTTCAGATGCCGCAGGCGCGGCGACTGCAGCTCGCCGCGGAAGCAGGCTCCACGGTCGCGCTCTTGCTGAGGCGACCGACGCGCGACGGAGCCGACCCGCTCGACTCCCCGTCCGCCGCCGTAACACGCTGGCGCGTCGCCCATGCGCCGTCCGCGCCGGTGCCCTGGAACGGGCTCGGCCGGGCGCACTGGCGCGTCCAGTGCGTCCGTCAACGCGGCGGCGATCCTTTCGAACTCGTGGTGGAGGGCTCCGATGAAGCGGGTCGCCTCGCTCTACCTGCCCAGCTGGTCGATCGACCGGCTGCGCAGGATCGAGCGCCGTCGCGCGCCGTCGCGTGAGGCGGACGGCCGCGCGGCCTTCAACGCGCTCGGCGCTGAGGCGGCGACCGAGCGCGCGCAGCAATGCTCCGTGCCCAACGAAGGAGGTTGGCGTCCAGGCGCGCGCTGGGCGAGGAGCGATCCCGCCGCCGCGGGCAGCGGCCTGGCCGACACGCGCGAGCAGGTGGAGGCGGCTATCGAAGCGCTGCCGACGCACCGGCGTCCGGCGCAGCGGGAGCTGGGTCGCAGCAGCGAGGCGGCGGGAACCCCGTTCAGGGAGGAGTCCCGTCGCAAAGGATTGTCCCGCCCCGCGGAGGAGCGCGTCGCCGCGCCCGCGCCGCTGCGCGAGCTGTCTAGGCGGACCGAGGCGGCCGGGCCGCTCTTTCGGCCGGGCACGCGCGGCTGGCATGGCGAGGATCTGCAGGCGTCGGTTGCGGCGCTGCCCGCTCATCAGCGCCCCCGATCCGGCGAGCTGTCGCGCAAGTCCGAGGTGGTGGACAATCCGTTCCGGCCCATGCCCTCCGACGAGGTCGGTCCAAATCTGACGCAGCGCCACGCGGTCATGCCGTCGCTCCAGTTCCCCGGCGAAGACGCGCCGGCCAAAGCCGGGCGTGGCGCTGCGCTTCGAGGAGAGACGAAGCGCGACCGCTACCGAAACGAGGCGCCGCATGGCTCCTTGTCCATCCAGCGTGCGGCGGCCATGCCGCCCGTGCAGGGTCCGGGCGAGGACGTCGTCGTGCGCCGGGCCATGAAGGCGCCGAAGCGCAGCGCGCGAGACGGGCATGGCGGCGAAGCGGGCTACGTCACGCCGCCCAATTTGGCCCAGAGCCTGAAGCAGCTCGCCACCATGCCCGCCGTGCAGTTCCCTGGCGAAGGGCCGCACCCGGACAACCACGGCAAGAGCGAGCCGACCGCCCCGACTTATGGTCAGGGCCGCTTCTTTCAGACCGGTCGCACGCTCGCCAGCGTCGTGGCGCGCGTATGCCGTGAGGAGGAGGTCGGCCCAGAGACGCCATCGGGTGCGGCCGAGCCGCCGCTGGTCACGACGCGCAAGGTCGGCTCGCGCGTCGAAATCGCCGCCGCCAACGCCGCCGCGCGCGCGCTGGGGATCGCCCCAGGCGTCGCGCTCACCATGGCGCGGGCGCAGGTGCCCGGACTGGAGGTGCGCGACGCGGACCCGGAAGGCGACGCCGAGGACCTGCGCGCGCTTGCCGAACTGCTTGCGCGTCGCTGGGCGCCGATCGTCACGATCTCCGACGCGGACGGATTGTTCATCGACCTGACCGGAGTCGCGCACCTTCACGGCGGCGAGGCGCGCTTCTGCCGCCGCCTCGCCAGGCTTCTCGCCAGGCACGGCGTGACGGCGCGTGTGGCGGTGGCGGACAGTCCGGGTGCGGCATGGGCGCTTGCACGGTTCGGCGCGGCGGCGACGGTGCAGATCGCCGCCGCCGGAACGCACGCGGAGTCGATCGCCGCCCTGCCCGTCGCCGCGCTGCGGCTCGAGGCGCCCGCGCTGGAGCTGCTCGCCCGGCTCGGCATCGATACGATCGGCCAGCTCATGGCCATGCCCCGGGCGCCGCTGGTGCGCCGCTTCGGCCGCGCCATCGCCGACCGGCTGGACCAGGCGACCGGCCGCTCGCCCGAGCCGCTGGACCCGGTCGTGCCGCCGCGCCGCATCGCGGTGGAGCAGCGCTTCGCCGAGCCGATCGCAACGCCGGAGGCGATCGCTCACTGGCTGGGCGAGCTGATGTCGCGTTTGGGGGTCGAGCTCGCAAAGGCGGGCCAGGGGGCCCGCGCGGTCGAATTGCTGGCCGAGCGGGTGGACGGCGTGCCGCAGCGTCTGCGTCTGGGCTTCGCCCGGCCGACTCGCGACACTGCTCACATGCTGCGCCTGACGCTGAGGCGTATGGAGGAGATCGAGCCGGGCTACGGCATCGACGCCATCGCGCTGCATGTCCGCAGGGCCGACCCGCTTGGGCCCCAGTCGCTCGCGCCGGCGCTGGCGGAGGAGGCCACGACCGACCTGGCGCCGCTGATCGACGCGCTCGCCAATCGCATCGGCTTGACCCGGCTATGGCGCGCCGCGCCGCTCGAGAGCGACGTCCCCGAGCGATCCTGCACGCGCACCACCCCGCTCGATCCGCCGCCGAGCCGGACGCAGGCGCTGCGCGCCGACGACGTGCGCCGCCTGGACGTTCGCGCGCCGGACCACCCATGGCACGCTCGCTGGCCGCGACCGGTGTGGCTGCTGCGTCGGCCGGAGCGCGTCGACCATGTGCTCGCCGAATTGCCGGACAATCCGCCGCGACGCTTCACCTGGCGCGGAACGTCGCACCGCGTCGTTCGGGCGGAGGGGCCCGAGCGCGTGATGGGCGAGTGGTGGCGTCATGCGCCCGAGCGGCTGGCGGTGCGCGACTATTTCCGTGTCGAGGACGAGGAGGGCCAACGTTTCTGGCTGTTTCGCCGCGGCGACGGCGTGCGCGTCGAGACCGGCGATCTCAGCTGGTTCGTGCACGGGATGGGCGACTGAACAATGGCCTATTCCGAACTCCAGGTTTCCAGCCACTTCTGCTTTCTGCGCGGCGTGTCGAGTTGCGAGGAGCTGTTCGCGACCGCTTCCGCGATGGAAATGCCCGCGCTCGGCGTCACCGACCGCAACTCGGTCGCGGGCATCGTCCGGTCGATGGTGGCCGCCGAGGAAGCCTCTGCGCAAGCCGCGCCGGTGCGCCTCGTCGTGGGCTGCCGGCTCGATCTTGTCTCGGGCGCGTCGCTGCTGGTCTGGCCGGAGGATCTGGCGGCGTGGAGCCGGCTCACGCGCCTGCTCACCGTCGGCAAGGCGCGCGCGCGGCCGCAGCACGGCGAAAAGGGCCGGTGCTTTCTCCATTGGGAGGATGTGGCGGCGCATGCCGACGGCCTGGTCGCCTCGCTCGTGCCCGGCGCGGGCGACCTCGACCATGGCCAGCTGCGCTGGATGGCGGACCTGTTCGGGCGCGATCGGGGGCATGTCTGCCTGACGCAACGGCGCAGACCGGACGACGCACGCCGCCTCCACGAGGCCGCCGCCGCCGCGCGACGCTTTGGACTGAGGCCCCTCGCCACCGGAGACGTCCTTTATCACCATCCCGACCGCCGCCTGCTCCAGGACGTGGTGACCGCGATCCGCGAGAAGAAGACGATCGACGAACTGGGTCTGTTGCGCGAACGGTCTGCGGATCGGTGTCTGCACCCTCCGCAAGAAATGGCGCGGCGTTACGCTGCGTACCCCGACGCTCTCGCAGCAGTCGAAGCCGTCGTGGAGCGCTGCACCTTCTCGCCGCGGGACCTCCGGGATCAATATCTCTACCCTGAAGAGGCGGTGATGGCCGGCCAGACGCCGCAGCAGGCGCTGGAGAAGCTCGCCTGGGGCGCGCTCGAACGCCGCTTCGACGGCGAGCCGCCCCAGGCGTATCGCGAGCTGATCACCAAAGAGCTCGGGCTGGTCGCGAAGCTCGGATACGCGGCCTATTTCCTGACCGTCCACTCGATCGTAGAGTTCGCCAGAAGCCAGCACATCCTCTGCCAGGGCCGGGGCAGCGCCGCCAATTCGGTCATCTGCTTCGTGCTCGGCATCACCTCGATCGATCCTGTCGTGCACCAGCTGCTGTTCGAACGCTTCCTGTCGGAGAACCGCGCCGAGCCGCCCGACATCGACATCGATTTC
>SXHP01000335.1 GCA_005773165.1 Sphingomonadales bacterium
AACCGGTTGCCGGTCGCGAGCGCGATCGAATGGTGGAACTCGAAATCGTGCTCGGGCTCCAGGATGCGCTTCGCCAGATCGTCGGACAACCGCGTCATCGCCTCGTGCAGGGGGCCGCGATGCTCCTCCACGCCGAGCGCCGCATGCCAGGCGCTCTCCCCTTCCAGGCTGATCCGAAACTCCAGGCAGCGGCGCATGTCGGCGATCGAGGTCAGCGGCGGCAGCCGCCGCGTCGTCGGCCCTTCGGCGCGCTGCACATAGGTCCCCGATCCGCGGCGTGACACCACCACGCCGTCGTTGCGCAACCGCGCCAGCGCCTCGCGCACGATGGGCCGCGACACGCCGAGCGTCTCGGCCAGGTCATTCTCGGTCGGCAGGCGGCTTTCCACCGGGTATTCGCCAGAGCGGATGCGGCCCGCGATCTTGGCGTGGACGACGTCGCTGAGCTTCACGCCCCCCGCTCCGCGACCGAAGCCCGGATGCTCGCCGACGTCAGCAGCTTCAACCATTTCGGGAGCATCGATCGGCATCCTCGTCCGAGTTCCTTTGAGCGTGTCCGACGCTACGCACCGGCCGCAGTTTTGACAACGCTTACCGCACGGGGGCGATCTGCCGCGAACCGCTTCGCGAAGCCGCCATCCGGTATGACAGCTTTACAAATCTACTAACCCGAGCCACAATGCAACGGGATTGGAGAGGTTCATGGCAGTTCGCTGGATCGTGGCCGCGCTGTGCGCGACGGCATCGTTGACGCCCCTTGCCGCGCAAGCGCCGGACGCCGGACCGGCCGCTGTCGCGAACCCCGCGAACTGGCCTGCGACCCGGAGCCGCGGGCTGATCGACGCTGAGACCGAAGCGGCGATCACGCGGTTGATGGCGCGGATGACCTTGGAGGAGAAGGTCGGCCAGACGATCCAGGCCGATATCGGCTCGATCAAGCCCGAAGACCTCAGCCGCTATCCGCTCGGCTCGATCCTGGCGGGCGGCAGCTCCGGGCCGCTCGGCGCGCCCGACCGCTCGCCCGCGGGCCCCTGGCTCGACACCGCACGCGCCTTCCGGACGGCGGCGGCGGCGCGCGGCGGCGCAGCGGTGCCGATCGTGTTCGGGATCGACGCGATGCACGGCCACGGCAACGTCGTCGGCGCCACGATCTTCCCCCACAACATCGCGCTCGGGGCGGCGAACGACCCCGCGCTTCTCCGCCGCATCGGCGAGGCGACCGCGAAGGAGGTCGCCGCCACCGGCATCGAATGGGCGTTCGGCCCGACGGTGACCGTGCCCCGCGACGACCGTTGGGGCCGCGCCTACGAGGGCTATTCCGAAGATCCCGCGATCGTGCGCGCCTATGCGGGCGAGATGGTGCGCGGGCTGCAGGGCGACATCGCTCGCGGCGGGATGATCCAGGCGGGCCGGGTCGCCGCCTCCGCGAAGCACTTCCTGGGCGACGGCGGCACCACGAACGGCACGGACCAGGGCGATACGCGCATTCCCGAGGCCGAACTCGCCGCGATCCACGCCGCGGGCTACGTCCCCGCGATCGAGGCGGGCGTCGCCACGATCATGGCCTCGTTCAACAGCTGGAACGGGTCCAAGCTCCACGGCAACGCTTCGCTGCTGACCGACGTGCTGAAAGGCCGGATGGGGTTCGACGGCTTTGTCGTCGGCGATTGGAACGGCCATGCCCAGGTTCCCGGCTGCACCCCGACCGACTGTCCGCAATCGTTCAACGCGGGCGTCGACATGTTCATGGCCCCCGACAGCTGGCGCGGGCTGTTCGACACCACGCTGGCCCAGGTGAAGTCGGGCGTCATCACGCGCGCGCGGCTGGACGATGCGGTGCGGCGCATCCTGCGGGTCAAGTACAGGCTGGGGCTGTTCGACGCGGCGCGCCCGGCGGAGGGCCGCGCGCTCGGCACGCCCGATCACCGCGCGCTCGCCCGGGAGGCGGTCGCCAAGAGCCTGGTGCTGCTCAAGAACAACGGCGTGCTGCCGATCAAGGCGAGCGCGAATGTGCTGGTCGCAGGGATCGCAGCCGATGACATCGGCAAGCAGTCGGGCGGCTGGACGCTATCGTGGCAGGGAACGGGCAACACCAACGCCGACTTTCCCGGGGGAACATCGATCTGGGCCGGACTCAAGTCCGCGGTCGAAGCGGGCGGCGGGCGCGCCACGCTCAGCCCGGACGGCCGCTTCACCGCCAAGCCGGACGTCGCGGTCGTCGTGTTCGGCGAAGAGCCCTATGCGGAGGGCCTCGGCGACATTCCCAATCTCGAATACCAATCCGGCGACAAGACCGACATCGCGCTGCTCAAGCGGCTGAAGGCGGCGGGGGTGCCGGTGGTGTCGCTGTTCCTGTCGGGCAGGCCGCTGTGGGTTAACCCGGAGATCAATGCGTCGGACGCCTTTGTCGCGATCTGGCAGCCGGGGACGGAGGGCGCGGGCGTCGCGGACGTCATCGTCGGCGACGCGAACGGCCGTCCCCGCGCCGACTTCCGCGGACGCCTGTCGTTCAGCTGGCCGCGGACCGCCGCTCAGTCGCCGCTCAACAAGGGCGATGCGCGCTACGACCCGCTGTTCGCCTTCGGCCACGGGCTCACCTACGCATCGGCCGCGCGTCTGGGCGTGCTTCCCGAAGTGTCGGGGATCGATCAGTCGACCGTCGCCACCCGCCGCTTGTTGAAGGCCGGCCGCTTGGCGCCGCAGGCGCGGTTCGCGACGACGGGAGCGGTCACGATGACGCCCGTCGATGCGGATTCGATCCAGGAGGCGGGACGGCGGTTCGCCTTTACCGGACCGGGGCGGGCGACGCTGGAGCTCGCCGCGCCTGTCGACATGCGCTTCTACGCCAACACCGATCTCGCGCTGCTGGTGGATTACCGCGTCGATGCGGCCCCCGCCGGGGCGGTCCGGCTGAGGCTCGGCGGCGGCGCGGTCGATCTCACGCCGACCCTCAGCGCAGCGCCGGTCGGCGCGTGGCGCAGCGTCAAGGTCAAGCTCAAATGCTTCGCCGCCGCGGGCGCGGACGTTCAGGCGGTGCGCGAAGCCTTTGCGCTTGACGCGGCCGCGACCGCGACGGTGTCGGTCAAGACGATCGAGCTGGTGAGCGAGAACGAAGGCGCGATCTGCCCGACAAGCTGACCAAAGGGAGAGTAGAGATGACCCGTTTCGCACGCGCGCTCGCCAGCGCGGCTCTAATTGCGACTCCGGCCTGGGCGCAGGACCCGGCCCCCTCGCCGCTCCCGCCGCAGCTCGCCGCGGCCAAGCCCGTCGACCTGCTGCCTGCGGCCGACCAGGCGCGCTTCAGCTTCAACGACACGATCAACGCCAAGGACGCGCCCGGCAGCTTCAAGAAGGTGCGCGACGCCAACGGCCGCCCAATCTTTCTCGCGACCACGCCCAAGGGATCGACCAATCAATACGGCATCGGCGCACGGTGGCTGCTGAGCGGGCCGATCCAAGAGGGCGACGCCGTGCTCGTGCGTCTCAAGGCGCGTGCGATCACCGCGCGCCAGGAGACGGGCGAAGCCGAAGGGCTGATCGTCATCGAGCCCGACGGCGCCGGCGGCGGGGCCGAGCAGCGCGACGCCACGCAGAGCTTCAGCGTGGGGCCCGACTGGACGACCCTGTCGATCCCCTTCGTGGCGAAGGGCGATCGCGCCGCGGGCGGCGAACGCCTGACCGTGATGTTCGCGAACCTGCCCCAGTCGATCGAGTTCGCCGATCTGGAGGTCCTGAACTTCGGCAAGCGCGCGCCGCTCGCCGCGCTGCCGTTAACGAGCTTCACCTATGCCGGGCGCGAGGCAGACGCGGCGTGGCGGCGGGCGGCGCTGGCGCGGATCGACGCGATCCGGACCGCGCCGATGGTGATCCGTGTCGTCGATCGCCGCGGTCAGCCGGTGCGGGGCGCAAAGGTCGAGGCGGCGCTGACCCGCCCCGAGTTCCTCTGGGGCAGCTCGGTCAGCGCCGAGAAGCTGGTCGAGAAGAGCCCGGACGCCGACCGGTATCGCAGGCTCACCGACGAGCTGTTCGACACAACGGTGATCGAGAACGGGTTCAAATGGCCGCGGTGGCGCGACGCCAAGTATCGCCGGAACGCGATGCAGTCGCTCGATTGGCTCCTCGCGCATGGCAAGCGGGTGAAGGGCCACACATTGGTCTGGCCCGCGTGGAAGTTCTCGCCCTCCGACATCGCCCGCGATCCCGATCGCGGTGCCAAGATCGGCGGGCTGGTCACCGCGCACATCAAGGACATCACCGCCGCGACCAAGGGCAAGCTGATCGGCTGGGACGTCATCAACGAGGCGGTCCACGAGGAGGATTACTGGAAACACCTGCCGCGCGAGACCGCCGCCGACTGGTTCAAGCTGGCGCGCGCGCACGATCCGGCCATGCAGCTGACCTTCAACGAATACGGCATGCTCAACCGCAGCTCGAGCCCGATGATGATCGCGCAGGTGCTCGACTTCACGCGGATGCTGAAGGCGAACGGCGCGCAGGTGGACGTGCTCGGCGTGCAGGCGCATGTCGGCCAGACGCCGCGTCCGCCCGTCGCGGTGCTGTCCGACCTAGACCTGCTCGCGGTCGACGGGCAGCAGGTCCAGATCACCGAATATGACTTCAACACGCGCGACGAGGCGCTGCAGGCCGATTACACCCGCGACTTCCTGATCGCGCTGTACAGCCACAAGTCGGTGACCGGCTTCATCCAATGGGGCTTCTGGCAGAAGGCGCATTGGAAGCCCGACGCCGCGATGTTCCGCGCCGACTGGAGCGAGAAGCCGAGCGCACAGGTGTGGCGCGATTATGTGCTCGGCCGGTGGAAGACCCGCGTGGCGGCGGCGACCGACGCGCAGGGCGTCGTCCGCGCGACCGGACACCGGGGCTGGTATCGCCTGACCGCGAGCGTGGGCGGCAAGGCGAAGACGGTCAGCGACTGGCGGCTGTCGAATACTGCGGGCGAGGCCCGGATCGTTCTGGACTGAGACGAGACCGGGTCAGCCTGCCGCGACAGGCTGGCCCGGTCCGGCGCCGCGCGCCAGGTGGCTGCGCCGATAGCCGACCTGGAGGATAATTGCGGCGATCGGGTGCATGCACGCCAGCACCAGGAACACCGGAATATAGCCCACGCTGTCCAGCGTGCGCCCGACAAAGGTCGTGAACAGCGACGCGCCGATCGTGCCGCACATGCTCATCAGCCCGACCGCGACCCCCACCCCGCCCTTGCCCCGGAACAGATCGGTGACCAGGATGTTGGTGAGCACCAGCCATAGATAGCTGACGAAGTACGCGGTCGTCAGCAGCACCATGACCGTCGTCAGATCGGCGGCGAAGGGCACCAGCAGGATGACGGGCGCGAACAGCGCGGCGACCTGCATGATCCGGATGCGGCTCGCCGCCGCGCTCAGCCCGCCGCGCGTCACCAGACGGTCCGACAGCAGGCCGATCACGATCATCAGCAGTGATGCGACGAGCGGCGGAATCCATAGCACCATGCCGAGCTGCTTCAGGCTCAGCCCCATCTTCTCCTGGAGAAAGCCCGCCTGCCAATAGGAGAGAAAGAACCACAGGGGATCGGAGACGACCCGGGCGAGGAGCACGCCCCACAAGGTCCGGTCGGCGGCGACCATGCGGAACGTCACGCGCTCCATCGGCTTTTCCTGCTTGTCACGGTACCGGGGCGGATTGGTGTCGGCGAGATACCAGACGACGCCGAACACCAGGCCGATCACGCCCGGCACTAGGAACGCGTAGCGCCAGCCGTAGGCGAGCGTGATCGCGACCACGACCGGGGTGCAGATGATCGGCCCCAGCGACTGAAACGCGCTGCGCAGCGACCCCGCCGTGCCCATGCGCGCTTTCGGAAACCAGACGATCAGCGCGAGCAGCGAGGCGGGCAACAGCCCCGCCTCCGCCGCGCCGATGATCGCGCGATAGGCGATGAGCTCAGGCATCGACCGCGCGAACCCGCAGGCGATCGTGCCCGCGGACCAGATCGTGACGAACACCGCCAGCGTCCGCCGTGATCCGTAGCGATCGACCAGCAGCCCGCAGATGGGAAAGAACAGCGCATAAGGGATGAGGAACGCGTTGACGACCCAAGAGTAATCGGTGTCGGTCATCGAGAAGACCTGCTTCAGCGTCGTCTTCAGCGCCGAAATGTTCTGCCGGTCGATGATCGCGATGATGCTTTCGAGCGACAACAGCACCAGGATCAGCCAGGCCTTGACCGGAACGGCGTCCACATCCGCGCCGTCGTGCGCATGTCGCGTATCCACCGATGTCGTCATCGCGCCCGCATCCTCATCCTCGCCGGCGGCTGTGTCGCCGCGCTGTCCCTGAGCATAGCAGGTCGCAACATCTATTTACAACTCGAACATGACACATTATGACTAATCAGGTTCGGCGCTATGGAGCCGGCACATCGGGGGAGGCGGGTGCATGGCGCAGCGGACGAGGTCGGCGACGGCGATCCTGGCGCTTCTCGTCACCGCCGGTTCCGGCCAGGCGCAGCGTCCCTCCGACCGCCGCGAAGCCCCCGCCGATCTGGTCGATCCCCGCATCGGCAACGCCGCCAGCCGCGGCAACACGGTGATCGGCCCGACGCTGCCGCACGGCTCGGTCCAGCCGAGTCCCGACACGTTCGCGGGCGGCACGTCGGGGCACAAGCTGGGCCGGCCGGTGCGCGGCTTCAGCCAGCTTCATGCGGGCGGGACCGGCTGGGGCAAATACGGCAACCTGCTCCTGTCGCCGCGACTCGGGCTGGAGGTGCGCGCCGACGCGCACGATTCGGCGGTGACGGACGAGGTCGCGACCCCCTATTCCTACCGTGCGCGGCTCAGCCGCTACGGCATCGTCGCCGACCTCTCGCCGACGCGCAACGCGGCGCTGTACCGATTCAGCTTTCCCGCGGGCGACCGCGCGCACCTGATCCTCGACCTGGGACATCAACTTCCCCGGCAGATCCTCACGGGGCAGAACGGCACGGTGCTGGCGAGTCGCATCGCCGTCGCGCCCGACGGCCGCAGCGCCAGCGGCATGGCGCGATACGAGGGCGGCTTCGGCGCGGAGCCGTATGACGTCTTCTTTCACGCCGAGATCGACACCGCGCCCGCCGCGCGCGGCACGTTCCACAACGACCGGATCGAGGCGGATACGCTGACCCGGACGTTGCAGCGGACCGATGACCGGGTCGGCGGCTGGTGGCGGTTCCCGGCCGGCGCGGCGCGCAGCGTTCAGGTCAAGATCGGCGTCTCGTTCCGCGACGAGACGCGGGCCCGCGCGCATCTTCGGCGGGAGATACCGGGCTGGTCGCTGCCCGCGGTGCGCACGCAGGCGCGTGACGCATGGAACAGGGCGCTGGGCCGCGTCGCGGTGACCGGGGGCGACCGCGCCGCGCGAACCCAATTCTACACCGCGCTCTACCATGCCCAGCAGATGCCGCGCGACCGGACGGGCGAGTTCGCGCGGTTCGCGCCTACGGCGCCGATGTGGGACGATCATTACGCCGCCTGGGACACGTGGCGGACGAAATATCCGCTGATGATGCTGATCGACCCCGCGATGGTGCGCGGCACGATCGCGTCCTTCTCCGAGCGGTTGCGCGTCGACGGCCGGGTGCGCGACAGCTTCACCGCGGCGGGCGCTTCGGCGCTGTCGCAGGCCGACCAGGGCGGCAACGACGTCGACAACATCATCGCCGATGCGTACGTGAAGGGCCTGAAGGGCGTCGACTGGAACGCCGCCTACGCCGTCCTCAAGCACAACGCCGATCGTGAACGCCGCGGCAACGGGCCGCGGGGATCGCGCGACGATGCGGCCTATGACAATGACGGCTATCGCCGCCGCGGGTGGTTGTCGCCCGGCACGATGAACGTGTCGAACACGCTGGAATATGCGTACAACGACTTCGCGGCGTCGCAGGTCGCGCGCGGGCTGGGCAAGACCGCCGACGCGCAGCGTTACGCCGCGCGCGCGCGGGGCTGGCAGGCGCTGTTCAACCCCATGCTGCAGGACGCGGGGTTCAGCGGCTTCGTGGTGCCGCGCAAGGACGACGGCGGCTGGGTTCCGGTGAACCTCACCGCCTATCCCGGATCGTGGAAGCCGCATTTCTACGAAGCGGCGTCCTGGGGCTATTCGTTCTTCGTGCCTCATCAGGCGTCGCGGCTGATCACGATGATGGGCGGCCGCGAGACGTTCGTGCGCAGGCTGGAGCACGGGCTGCAAACCCGAAAGGTCGATTTCTCCAACGAGCCCGCGTTCCTGGCGCCCGCGCTCTTCCATTACGCGGGCCGCCCCGACCTGTCCGCCAAGTGGACCGCGCATTACACGCGCGCATTGGTCGACGCGAAGGGCTATCCCGGCGACGACGACAGCGGGGCGATGTCGTCCTATTACGTCTGGGCGTCGATCGGTCTGTTTCCCAACGCCGGGCAGGACATCTACCTCCTGAACGGGCCGCGGTTCGCGCGGGTCGTCATCGATCGCCCGGAGGAAGGAGCACTCACGATCACGCGCAGCGGCGTCGGCGATTATGTCGCGGCGGCGACGCTGAACGGCCGCCCGCTCGACCGCTCATGGCTCCGTCACCGCGAACTCGTTCGCGGCGCGCGGCTGCACTTCATCATGGCGCCGGAACCCACCGCCTGGGCCACGACGTCGCCCCCTCCCCCCAGCGACGACGCGGCGGTCGCCCCGCCGTTCGGAGCCGCGCTTCTTGCCGAGGTGAAGCCATGACCCCGCGCGAACGGGCGCTCGACACGCTGGCGCAGCATTTCGGATCCCGCATGTCGCGGGGCGAGGCGGTGCGGGCGCAGCACGCGCGCGGCGAAGGATTCCATGCGCCCATGCCGCCCGACGCCGTCGTCTTCGCGCAAAGCGCCGAGGAGGTGGCGTTCGCGGTGCGCACCTGCGCCGAACACCGGATGCCGGTGGTCGCGTTCGGGGCGGGATCGTCGCTGGAGGGCGGCGTCGTCGCGCCGGAGGGCGGGTTGTGCATCGACCTGTCGCAGATGGACCGCATCGTCGCGGTCCACGCCGACGATCTCGACTGCGTGGTGGAGGCCGGGGTGACGCGCGAGGCACTCAACGCGCAGCTGCGCGACCTGGGCCTGGTCGTCCCGCTCGATCCGGGCGCGAACGCGACGCTGGGCGGGATGGCGGCGACGCGCGCATCGGGAACGACCGCGGTGCGTTACGGCACGATGCGCGACAACGTGCTCGCGCTTCAGGTCGTGCTCGCCGACGGCCGGATCATCGAAACCGCGGGCCGCGCGCGCAAATCGTCCGCGGGCTACGACCTCACCCGATTGTTCGTCGGGTCGGAGGGCACGCTGGGCATCATCACCGCGATCACCCTGCGGCTGCACGGCCGCCCGGAAGCGGAGGCGGCGGCGGTGTGCGGCTTCGCCTCGCTCCAGGGCGCGGTCGACTGCGTCGTCCAGACGATGCAATTGGGCGTGCCGATGGCGCGGATCGAGCTGCTCGACGCCGCGCAAGTGCGCGCCTGCACCGCCTATAGCGGCACCGCGCTCGACGAGCAGCCGACCCTGTTCTTCGAATTCCACGGGTCGGAGGCGTCCGTGCGCGAACAGGCGGAGATGGTCGGCATGCTGGCGGCGGAGAACGGCGGCGGCGACTTCGCGTGGAGCACCCGCACCGAGGAGCGCAACACCCTGTGGACCGCGCGCCACCACGCCTATTTCGCGGCTCAGGCGCTGCGTCCGGGTTGCTCGCTGATGGTGACCGACGTGTGCGTGCCGATCTCGCGG
>SXHP01000336.1 GCA_005773165.1 Sphingomonadales bacterium
AGGCAGAAGAAGCCGAACAGGTCGGCGGCCACACCTGAGAGTTCGAAGGCGCGCGCCAGGGACGGCGGACCACATTGGGGAAGGGCTGGACCCCGCCGGAGCGGTCGGGGCCGAGCTGGCCGTTGTCCTCCGGGCGGAGCTCGCGCGCGTCGCAGGATTCGACGTCGCCGCGGCCCAAGATCCACTGACGGCGGAGCTGGGGCAGGCCCGCCATGATGTCGATGCGGGCGTTCGGAGCGGTATAGGGGCCGGAGGTGTCGTAGACGTTGAGCGGGGGCTCGCCCGAGGAGGGATCGAGGTGGACCGCGCGCATCGCGACGTTCAACGGGCCGACGTGGATCTTCTTGGAGCCGCGGATCGGGCCGGTCGTGACGCCGATTTCGGTGCGGGCGGGGTAGTCGGCCATCGTTCAACTCCTTGTGACGGGAGGAGGACGGACGGCTGGCCCGCGCTCCCTCCCTACGCCCGCGCTAACGGGATCAGGTTCAGCGGGTCGCGAACGCCTGTTCGCCTCTCAGCCGTGGATCGACGGCCCCCCGGGGAATGGCGCAACCGTAGCCGCAGGGCCGCGGGGGCGCCAACGAAAAAGGGGCCGCGCATCGCTGCGCGGCCCCGTATTCGGTCGGGTCCAAAGCGATCAGGGATTCGCGTTGGAGGTCCGGAACGTGCCGTTGACGCCCGACGGGAAGAAGCCGCCCGCCGAGACCGCCGCCTTGTTGAGGTAGACGATGTTGAGCACCTGCTGCGGCGTGCGGCTGAACGCGACCGCATTGGCGTCCGCGGGCACGATGTTCGACGCGGTGGCGGAGCCGGTGATCCCCTGGTCGAGGTCGGTCGGCCCGTCGAGGCTGTCGCGCGCGTCCGAGATGCGGTTGGCGTTGAGCCTGAGGTCGGCGACGGTCACGCCGCGGTTGTAGAGCACCGTGCGCAGCAGCCCGGCGTGATACGCCTCCGCCGCAAGGATGCCGGCCGCCGCCTCCAGGAAGGTCTTGTTGGTGATCAGCGGCGACGCGCCCTTGTAGGCGGTGACGCCGACGTCTTCGAAGATGAAGGCGCCGAGCAGGAACGAATTCTCGTCGGCGTAAGGATCGAACGCCGCGCCGCCGGGAACGCCGGCCGCGACCGCCGCCGCCGCGAACGCGCTGCCCGCGCCGCCCGAGATGTTGATCGCGGGCTGCGCCACCGCCGCCGAGCCGAGCGCGGTGCGCAGGAAGGCGACATGCGCGATCTCGTCGATCGCGATCTCGCGCGCATATTCCGCGATCAACGGCGTCGCGAAGGTCACCCGGCGCGGGCCGGTCGCGGTGCCGGTTCCGGCGACCGCGCCCTGGGTGCCGATCCCGCCGAGCAGCGAGTTGTTGAGCCCGGTCCCGAAGGCGGCGTAGGCGTAGAACTGCGCTTCCAGATATTCGAGGTTGAGCGCGAAGTTGAACACGTCGTTGTCGGCGTTCGCGACCGGCGGCGTCGGCGTCGGCGCGGGCGTGCTGACGTCGTCGTCGTCGTCGTTGCCGCAGGCGGACAGCAGCGTCAGCCCGCCCGCCATCGCGGTCGCGCCGCCGGCCATGCGGAGAAAGGCGCGGCGCTCCTCGCGGCGCTTGCTGGTCTTCTCGATGATCTCGAGAACGGTCTGGTCGTTGTTCATGGTTCTATCCTCCCCTGTGCTCAGTTCGCGCTGCTGGCGCGGACCGCGCCGTTGACGCCGGCGGGGAAGAACCCGCCCATGGTGACCGCCGCCCGGTTCAGATAGACGATGTTGAGGACCTGACCCGGCGTGCGGCTGAACGCGATGCCGTTGCTGTCGACCGGCACGATGTTCGACGCGGTGGTCGCGGTCTGCGTCGTCGCCAGGTTGGTCGGGGTGACCGTTACCGGCGAGATGCCCTGATCGAGATCGTTGGACCCGTCGAGGCTGTCGCGCGCGTTGGAGATCCGGTCCGAGTTGGTCCGGAGATCCGGCACCGCCACGCCCCGCGCGTACAGCGAGGTGCGGACGATGGCGGCGTGATATGCCTCCACCGCGAGGATGCCCGCGGCGGCCTCCAGGAAGGTCTTGCTGGTGATCAGCGGCGATGCGCCCTTGTAGGCGGTGACGCCGACGTCCTCGAAGATGAAGGCCCCGTAAAGGAACGCGTCATCGTTGAGATAGGGATCGAAGTTCGCGCCGTCGGGGACGCCAGCCGCGGTCGCGGCGGCGGCGAAGGGGCTGCCCGCCCCGCCCGAGATGTTGAGCGCGGGCTGCGCCACCGCGGACGCGCCGAGCGCGGTGCGGAGGAACGCGACGTGCGCGGCTTCGTCTGCCGCGATCTCCTGCGCATATTGCGACACGACCGGATCGGCGAAGGCGACCTTGCGCGGGACGCCGACGCCCGTGGTCGGGCTGGGCGTGGTGATCACCGCGCCCTGCGCGCCGGTGGTCGTCACGCCCGTCTGCTGCGAAGCGGGGAGGCCGACGCCGTTGGCGGCGTAGCTGTAGAATTGCGCTTCGAGATATTCGAGGTTGAGCGCGAAGTTGAGGATCGCCGCGTCATCGAGCGCCTGGGCGTTCGCCCCGGTCGAGAAGCTGAGCGCCGCCGCGCCGCCGACCGCGAACGCGCCGACGCCGAAAGCGGCCTTGAAGAACTCGCGGCGCTCATCGCGTCGCCTGACGCGCGAATCCATCGCCTCGATCAGTTGCTCGGTCTCCGACATGGCCACCCTCTTTCCCTGTTGCTTCGCGCACATATGCTGCAGAGGCGGAACACCCCGACAGGAACGGGGTTCCACCCACTGATTTTATTCAGGGAATTGCTTCGCCGACCCGTTCGTCGGCGGGGGTTCAGAAGGTGTAGGTGAGGCCCGCCGCGAGCGACCAGGTGGACGGATCGCCGATGTCGCGGACCAGCGGGCTGCGCTTGTACTTGCCGAGATAGCGGCTGTAGAGCACGCCGCCGCCGACCGCGAGGCCGCGGCGCAGGTCGCCGGTGAGACTCTGCAGCGCGAAGACTGAAAGGCTGTAGTTCTTCCACCCGCTGTCGGTGACGCCGTAGGTGCGTAAGCCCGACGCGGCGCTCCCTGCGGGGGTGACGCCGAAATAGGTGCGGCCGAAGCCCTTGCCGACATAATCCGCCGACGCGCCGAGCGAGACCAGGGTCGAATAGGACAAGGGCGTGGTGTAGTTGATCTGCGGGCTGACGACATAGCTGCCGTGCGCGTCCGACAGGTCGTGGACGAAACCGACGCGCGCGGACAGCGTGTCGAAATCGCTGGTGATCACGCCGGTGCGCGACACGCCGACCGATGCGCCGAGTTCATAGGCGACGTCGATCTTGCCGAGCGCGCGGACCTGGGCGTTGTCGATGTTGTCGACGTCGTTGCGTTGAAAGCGGACCGCTGCGACGGGGCCGAGCTCGAACTTCGTGCCGGGGCCCGCCGGGTCCCTGACCAGATCGACATAAAGCTGGGTGCCGCGGGTGAAGAAGTCGTAGCCGCCGAGCGTCCCGATCGCGACCGCGGCGGGAACGATGTCGTTGCTGTCGGCCCCTTCGTAATCGGGCACGGACGCGGCGCCGATGCCGATCGTGACGCGGTCGCCGCCCTCGTCGGGGTTGGGCGCGGGCGGGGCGGTCTGCGCGTCGGTGACCTGCGCCGTGGCGGCGGCGGGCAAGGCGGCGGCGAGCGCAGCGGCGACCGCAAGGGAGGATAGGCGCAAGGGGGACGGCTCCAGAAGGTGGCGGAATGTTGCTGCGCGGTAACGCAGCGCCGCCTCATTTGGCTCCTGCCCGCGCGTTCAGAAGATGTAACGCATCCGGACCTGTTGCATTTCGGCATCGCCCGCGAGGGTGAAGCGCGCCGCCGCGAAGCGCGGCGCGCCGAAGCGCATCGGCGGATTGCGCGAAAAGCCGAAGCCTTCGCGCGGAATCCCGGCGAAGGTGTCGAGCCGGCGGTTGCCGTTTTCGTCGTGGATCACCGCCAGCGCGTAGCTTCCCTGCGGCAGCGCATCGAAGCCGACGGTGCGGACGCCCGCCGGGACAGACCGGGTCAGCGCCTGCGCATCGTCGACGCAGGCGGGGAAGTTGGCGGGATCGGCGGTGAGGCAGATGCGGACCGACCCCTTGGCCGAGCGCAGGTTCTGGATCGAAACCTCAAGACGTCCGACCGGCATCGCGCCCGTCAGCGGCAGCGCCAGCGGCAGGGCGAGCAGCACGGCGAGCCGCTTGCGCATGGTCGCGCGCGAAGTCGCCGACGCCGCCGTCGGTGCCGCACAACCGGTCCCAGACGCGAAAATAAAGGCCATAATTGCACCCGTACCGCTCGTGATGCCGCTGATGATGGCTCGCGGTGATGAGCCAGCCCCCCAGCCGCCCTGCCCACATCGCGCGGGGGAAGATCTCCCACCCCATGTGGTTGGTCACCCCCATAACCGTCATCACCGCAAGAACCACGCCCAAAGCGGCGGGGTGTATCGGAATCACGAACACCAGTAGCGGAATGGCAACAGCCCCGGTCAGCGCCTCGATCGGGTGGAACGCCATCGCGGCCCAGGCGGTCGGCGGGCGGCTGGCGTGGTGGACCGCATGCGCCAGGCGAAAGGGCGCGGGCCGGTGCATCCAGCGATGGGTCCAGTAGAACCAGGTGTCGTGCGCCACGAGGTAGAGCAGCACGGAGACGGGCAGGTACCAGAGCGGCCAGGCGTCGACCGGCGTGTAGATCCGGGTCCAGCCGTGCGCCTGCCAGCCCCAGGCGACGATCCCGGCGGGAACGCCGTAGATCGCGGCGGAAAGGAGGCTCCACGCGATCTCGCGGCGGACCTGGGGCTCGAGCCCGGCGTAGAGACGCGGGTGGCGGACGCGGGTCGCCAGCGCGAACGCGCCGGAGGTGAGCAGATAGCGGACGCCGACGATAAGCGTCATCGCGAACGCGGACAGGAGGGCGGCGAGGAGCACGGGGCCGCCTTAGCGCATGCGGGGGTGCGCCGGAAGCGGATGGAGGAATCGGGGGCGGTAAGGCGTCGAGCTGTCCTCACCCTTCCCACGGCCTGCGGGCGCGGGCTCAGTTTCGGGTGAACAGTGCCCCGCACTGTTCAGGCCATGCCGGGGGCATGGCCGACCCGAAACTCCTCTCCCAATGGGAGAGGGAGGCGCGAAGCGCCGCAGGGGGAGGACAGTCAGCTGGCGTTGCGCTGGAACAACAATGTGGGGGCCGCGCGGGAGCGATAGCGCGCTTGGGTCACCCACACCCTTCCCACGGCCTGCGGCCGCGGGCCCCTTCCCTCTCCCAATGGGAGAGGGAGGGAGCGGCGAAGCCGCGGAAGGGTGAGGGTGACTAGGCTCCGCCTTCACGCTCGAACAGCAGGGTCGGCTGGTCGCGGTAGGTCGCCTCCGTCGCCAGGGCGTAGCCGAGCCGTTCCGCCACGCGGATCGAGGGCGTGTTCGCGGGGTCGATGATGCAGACCGTTCGCGCGTGGCCCTGCGCGTCGGCCCAGGCGAGCAGCGCGGCGACCGCCTCCGTCGCATAGCCGCGGCCGTGCGCTTGGGCGGCGAGCGCCCAGCCGACTTCGGGCGTGCCTTCGAAGCTGGGCCGGGTGTCGCGGCGCGAGTCCATCATCCCGACGGTGCCGATGAAGACCCCGTCGGCGCGGATGTGCCAGGTGCCGTAGCCGCAGACCTGCCAATGGCCGAGGTAGCGCAGGATGCGGCTCCAGGCGTCCTCGCGGGTCATCGCGACGCCCGCGATGTGACCGTATACGCGCGGATCCGAGAACATCGCGGTGAAGGCGTCGAGATCGTCGGGCGACGGTGGAGCGAGCGTCAGCCTGGGGGTGGTGAGCGTCGGCGGGACCATCGCCGGACGATGCCGACCCCGCGCGACGATTGCAAAAGCGTTTCGCATCGCGACCGCCTTTGGGCTAGGCGAGGGCCATGGCCTCCACTCACACGTGCGACCTCGCGATCGTCGGTGCGGGGCTGGCCGGCGGGCTGATCGCGCTGGCGTTGCGCGCGCGGCATCCCGAGCTCGACGTCAGGCTGATCGATTCAGGGAGCGTGGTCGGCGGCAACCATCTATGGTCGTTCTTCGGCAGCGACGTGGCGGCGGCCGACCGGTGGATCCTGAGCCCGCTCGTCTGCCACGCCTGGCGCGGCTATGACGTCGCCTTCCCCGCGCATGCGCGGACGATCGACGCGACCTATTATTCGATCGAGAGCGAGCGGCTGGACGCGGTCGTGCGGCGCGAGCTGCCCCCGCGGGCGCTGATGCTGGGGCGGCGGGTGTCGGCGGCGTCGCCGACCGCGGTGGTGCTCGCCGACGGCGACCGGGTCGAGGCGAAGGGGGTCATCGACGCGCGGGGCCCGGGCGATCTCGGGCGGTTAGAGCTCGGCTGGCAGAAGTTCGTCGGGCACGAGCTGCGGCTGGACGCCGATCACGGACGGACGCGGCCGGTGATCATGGACGCGACGGTGCCGCCGGTGGACGGCTATCGCTTCGTCGACACGCTGCCGCTGGCGCACGACCGGGTGTTCGTCGAGGACACATATTACAGCGATACGCCCGACCTGGACGCGGAGGCGGTCGCGGGGCGGGTCCACGATTACGCCGACGCGCGTGGCTGGCGCGGGCAGGCGGCGCGCGAGGAGGCGGGGGTGCTGCCGGTGGCGCTCGGCGGCGACTTCGAGGGCTATTGGCGGTCGAGCGGGGCTAAGGTCGCCAAGGCGGGGATGCGCGCGGGGCTGTTTCACCCGACGACGGGCTATTCGCTGCCCGATGCGGTGCGGACCGCGGCGATGCTGGCGGGCTCACGCGATTTTTCCGCGGCGGCGCTGCACGAGGCCACCTATATGGCGGCCAAGCGGGCGTGGGGCTCGCGCGGGTTCTACCGGATGCTCGACACGATGCTGTTCCGCGCGGCCGAGCCGGAGGAGCGGTACCGCGTGCTCGAGCGCTTCTACACACTGTCGCCCGGGCTGATCGGGCGCTTCTATGCGGGGCAGTCGACGATGATGGACAAGGCTCGGGTGCTGTCGGGCAAGCCGCCGGTGCCGGTCGGACGCGCGGTGCGCGCGCTGATGGGCGAGCGGGCAGGAGCGGGCGCATGAAGACCGCGATCGTCATCGGCAGCGGCTTCGGCGGGCTGGCGCTCGGGCTCCGGCTGCAATCGGCGGGGGTGCAGACGACGATCGTCGAGGCGCGCGACAAGCCTGGCGGCCGGGCCTATTATTGGGAGCGCGACGGCTTCACCTTTGACGCGGGGCCGACCGTGATCACCGATCCGGCGTGCCTGCAGGAGCTGTGGGCGCTGACCGGGCGGGACATGAGCGAGGACGTCACCCTCGATCCGGTGTTGCCTTTTTACCGGCTCAACTGGGCCGACGGGACCAATTTCGACTACACCAACGACGATGCGCTGCTGCGCGAGCAGATCGAGCGGCTCCATCCGGGCGACTGGGAGGGGTACCGCAAATTCCTCGCCTATTCCGAAGGCGTGTTCCGCGAGGGGTATGAGAAGCTGGGGCATGTCGCGTTCCTCGACTTCGCCTCGATGGTGAAGGCGGCGCCTGCGCTGGCGAAATACCAGGCGTGGCGATCGGTCTATTCGATCGTGTCGAGCTTCGTGCGATCGGAGAAGCTGCGCGAGGCGCTATCGTTCCACACGTTGCTCGTCGGCGGCAATCCGATGACGACCAGCGCGATCTATGCGCTGATCCACAAGCTGGAGCGCGACGGCGGGGTGTGGTTCGCGCGCGGCGGGACCAACCGGCTGGTCGCGGGCATGGTCCGGCAGTTCGAGCGGCTGGGCGGGGTGATGCGGCTGGGCGACGCGGTGACCGAGATCTGCACGCTCGGCGACCGCGCGACGGGGGTGGCGACGGCGAGCGGCTGGCGCGCGGACGCGGACGCGATCGCGTGCAACGGCGACATCATGCACACCTATCGCGACCTGCTGTCGAGCTCGCGCAGCGCGCAGCGGACCAAGGCCAAGCTGGAGCGGAAGAGCTATTCGCCGTCGCTGTTCGTCGTCCATTTCGGGGTCAAGGGGACGTGGCCGGGCATCCCGCACCACATGATCCTGTTCGGGCCGCGCTATAAGGGGCTGCTCAGCGACATCTATGACCACGGGGTGCTGAGCGAGGACTTCTCGCTGTACCTGCACCACCCGACCGTCACCGATCCGTCGATGGCGCCCGAGGGGATGAGCACCTTCTACGCGCTCGCGCCGGTGCCGCACCTGGGCAAGTTCCCGGCGGACTGGAGCGAGGTCGCGCCGGTTCTGGAGAAGCGCATCCTGGACGAGGTCGGGCGAAGGCTGATCCCCGACATCCACGAGCGGGTCGTGACCAAGTTCTCCTACGCGCCGAGCGACTTCGCGAGCGATTTGAACGCGCATCTGGGGAGCGCGTTCAGCCTGGAGCCGGTGCTGACGCAGAGCGCGTATTTCCGGGTGCACAACCGCGACGACGCGATCCCCAACCTGTATTTCGTCGGCGCGGGGACGCATCCGGGGGCGGGCATACCGGGGGTCGTGGGGAGCGCCAAGGCGACCGCGAGGCTGATGCTGGAGGGGGCTCGGTAGCGCGCCGAGCGATCGACGGGGAACGTATCGGCGAGGGCATGGTTGAACCGCTCACCAGCGCGACCACGCGCGTCACCCGGAGAATATCATGAACCAGTCCATCGCCTCGGCGGTCTTCGACACCGAAGCAGAAGCCGACCGCGCCGTGTCGGCCTTGCGCAGCGCGGGCGTGCCCGACAGCGCCCTGTCGATCATCGCGCATCACAAGGGCACGACGACGACGACCAGCGGCGCGGGCGACGTGACCGGCGAAGAGCATGGCAGCGTCATCCGCGGGCTGCTCGGCGGCGGCGCGCTCGGCGCCGGACTGGCGGTCGCCGCGCTGGCGATTCCGGGGGTCGGTCCGCTGGCGGCGGCGGGCGCGATCGCAGCCTCCGCGGCGCCCGAAGCCATGGCGATCGGCGCGCTGGCCGGCGCGGCGGCGGGCGGCCTCAACGAAGGCCTCCAGAAGCACGGCATCAGCAAGGAGGACGCCAGCTATTACGGCGACCGGATCAAGGGCGGCAGCACGCTGGTGTCGGTCGATTCGAGCGCAACCGGCGTCAGCGGCGAAGCGGCGCGCGAGATCCTGCATCGCCACGGCGGGCACAGCTCGACGCAGGCGCGGATGACCACCTCCGCTTATTGAGCCGGGGCGACGAGTGAAGGGAGGCGGGGCGGCCCGGAGCCGCCCCGCCTCTTTGCTTGTCGGCGGCGCGGCCTTCGCCTAGCGCTCGGCGCCATGAAACGCCTCGCCATCTACTGCGGCTCCGCGACGCCTGCGGACACGACCTACATCGACACGGCGCGCGAGATCGGGCGGACGTTGGCCCAGCGCGGGATCGGGGTGGTGTACGGCGGCGGGCGGCTCGGGTTGATGGGCGCTATCGCCGATGCCGCGCTGGACGCGGGGGGCGAGGTGATCGGGGTGATTCCGCAGGCGCTGGTCGATGCGGAGGTGGCGCATCGGGGATTGACCGAGCTCCACGTCGTGCGGGGGATGCACGAGCGCAAGGCGCTGTTCACCGATCTGGCGGACGGGTTCGTGACCATTCCGGGCGGGACCGGCACGATGGACGAATTGTGGGAGGCGCTGTCCTGGGCGCAGCTGGGGTATCATGCCGATCCCGTCGGGCTGCTCAATGTGGCGGGGTATTACGATCACCTTGTCGCTTTCTGGGAGAAGATGGGCGAGGTGGGCTTTCTTCGGCCGCAGCATCGCGATCTGCTGATCGTGGCGGATACGCTCGATGGGTTGCTGGAGCGGATGGAGCGCCATGTGCCGACGCAGCCGATCGTGCGGATGGATGCGGCGGACCTGTGAAGTTTCCCCATGGTGACGCCTGACATTCGCTAAGCCACTACCCGTCACCCCGGACCCCTCGACGGTGCTCGGGACAGGCTTGTTCCGGGGTCCAGACCTCCACGGGCGATGCCGCTGCTTGTTGAACCCTGGACCCCGGAGCAAGTCCGGGGTGACGGAGGAATATGTGGGTAGGGATGGGGACTCATGACGGAAGCCCTTCCCACGCGCGAGGCGATCGTGGCGACGGCGCGGGAGTCGATCGCGCGGGGGTCGAAGAGTTTCGCGGCGGCGAGCCTGTTGTTCGATCGCGAGACCCGGGAACGGGCGTGGCTGCTCTACGCCTGGTGCCGGCGGTGCGACGACATCGTCGACGGGCAGGATCACGGCCACGGAATGCGCCATGTCGCCGACGCGCCCGCGCGCGTGGTCGAGGTGGCGGCGATGACCGAGGCGGCGCTGGCTGGGCAAGTGGTCGGCGATCCCGCGTTCGACGCGCTTCGCATCGTAGCGGGCGAGACGCGGATGCCGGCCGCGTTCGCGCGCGACTTGGTCGCGGGGTTCGCGCTGGATGCGGAGGAGTGGCGGCCGCGGAGCGAGGACGATCTGCACGGGTATTGCTACCATGTCGCGGGCGCGGTCGGGTGCATGATGGCGGTGGTGATGGGGGTGCCGCCCGAGGACGAGGACACGCTCGACCGCGCGTGCGATCTGGGATTGGCGTTCCAGCTCGCCAACATCGCGCGCGACATCGGCGAGGACGATGCGGCGGGGCGGTGCTACCTGCCCGAGGAATGGCTGGTCGAGATCGACGTGCCGCCGGGCGAGCAGATGAAGCCGCAATACCGCCCGCGCCTGGCGATGCTGGCGAAGCGGCTGGCGGCCCGCGCCGCGGCGTTCGAGGCGAGCGCCAGGCGCGGCACGCCCGCGCTGCGGTTCCGATCGGCCTGGGCGGTGCTGGCGGCGGCGGAGATCTACGGCGCGATCGGGCGCAAGGTCGCCGAGCGCGGCGAGCGGGCGTGGGACCGGCGGGTGACGACGGGCGCGGGGGAGAAGATCGGCTTCATCGCGCGCGCCGGAATGGACGCGGCGCGCCGGACGACGCTGTATCCGCGAACGCCGCGCGACCCGTCGCTGTGGACCCGTCCGCGGATCAGCCCCGCGGCGCCGGGGCCGACGTCTTGACCAGCCGCTCGCCGCTGGCGCGGCAATCGGCGGCGATGGTGGGATAGGCGAGATCGGTGTTGCGCGCGAGCGCCTGCGGGAGCGCGGCGCGGCACTGAGCGACGGTCTGGTAACGGACGGGCTCGACCCGCGCTTCGGAGCAGGCGGCGCTGCCGTCGCCGCAGCCGAGGATCGCCAGGACGTAGAAGATCGGTTCCAATTGCGCACACTCCCGCTTCGGAGGTGTAAACGGGCGGAGGCGGCGCAGGGTTCCGGAAAATGGGGGTTAATGGTCGGTCGGCCGCTGATCCCACGTCACCCCGGACTCGTTCCGGGGTCCAGCGGGCGGCGGGCGATGCGGCTTGCGCCTCTGTCCGCAACGCTCGTTGCACCCTGGACCCCGGAACAAGTCCGGGGTGACGGAGTGGTGTGGTGAGTGCCGTGGGAGCCATGACCGACGACGCTTGGCGCAAGCGCCGATCCGTCCCACATAAGGGGCAATGCCTCCCGATCCGACGACCATCACCCGCGCCGAGCCGCCGCTGCTGCCGCTGCTCCGGCGGTTCCTGCCGTATCTGTGGCCCGCGGGCGCGCCGCGGCTGCGGGCGCGGATCGTGGCGGCGATGGTGCTGGTGGTCGCGGCGAAGCTGGTCCAGGTCTATGGCGCGCCGTTCGCGTTGCAGGGCGCGGTCGACGGGATGGGGAGCGGGGATCGCAGCGCGACGACGCTGATCGTCGCGCTGGTGCTGGGCTATGCCGCGGCGCGGTTCGGGACGACGCTGTTCGACAATCTGCGCAACGCTGTGTTCGAGCGGGTCGGGCAGGAGGCGACCCAGCATCTCGCCTCCGACGTGTTCCGCCATCTGCACCGGCTGGGGCTCGACTTCCATCTCCAGCGGCGGACCGGCGCGGTGACCAAGGTGGTCGAGCGCGGGACCAAGAGCATCGACACGATGCTGTATTTCCTGCTGTTCAACATCGCGCCGACCCTGCTCGAGCTGGTGCTGGTGCTGGGGCTGTTCTGGAGCGGGTTCGGCTGGCCGCTGGTCGCGGCGACGGTCGTGATGGTGGTGCTCTACATCTGGTTCACGCGGGTCGTCACCGACTGGCGCAACGCGCTTCGCGCCAGGATGAACGACCTCGACACCGGCGCGGTCGCGCATGCGGTCGATTCGCTGCTCAATTTCGAGACGGGGAAGTATTTCGGCGCGGAGGAGCGCGAGGCGCGGCGCTACGAAAAGGCGATGCGCGCCTATGCCGATGCGGCGACCCGGAGCGAGAACAGCCTCGCCTGGCTCAACGTCGGCCAATCGGCGATCACCAATGTGATGATGGGCGCAGGCATGGCCTATGTCGTCTGGGGGTGGTCGCAAGGGCGGTTCACCGCGGGCAACGTGGTGTTCGTGTCGACGCTGCTCGCGCAATTGTTCCGGCCGCTGGACCTGCTCGGCATGGTGTACCGGACGATCCGCCAGGGCGCGATCGACATGGCGGCGATGTTCGACCTGGTCGACACGCCCGCAAGCGTCGTCGATGCGGCGGATGCCAAGCCGTTGATCGTTCGCCAGGGCGCGGTGCGGTTCGAGGGCGTGCGCTTCGGCTATGAGGACGGGCGCGAGATCCTGAAGGGCGTCGACATCGACGTGCCTGCGGGGACGACCTGCGCGGTGGTGGGTCCGTCGGGCGCGGGCAAGTCGACGATGGCGCGGCTGATGTACCGCTTCTATGACGTCGGCGCGGGGCGGATCACGATCGACGGACAGGATCTGCGCGACGTGACCCAGGCGTCGCTGCGCGCGGCGATCGGGATCGTGCCGCAGGA
>SXHP01000337.1 GCA_005773165.1 Sphingomonadales bacterium
CAGCGCCTGGGTCGGGTGCTCGTGCCAGCCGTCGCCTGCGTTGAGCACCGGGCAGGCGACCTTGTCCGCGATTAGCCGTACGGCCCCGCTCGCCATGTGGCGGATGACCAGCACGTCTGCGCGCATCGCGTTGAGCGTCTGCGCGGTGTCGATCAGCGTCTCGCCCTTTTTCACGCTCGACTGCGCGGCGTGCATGTTGACGACGTCAGCGCCCAGCCGCTTGCCCGCGATCTCGAACGAAAGAAGCGTACGGGTCGAATTTTCGAAGAAGGCGTTGATCTGGGTGAGCCCGGCGAGCCGCTTGTCGGGCGCGGCGTGGGTGCGGTTGGCGTCGACCCAACGCTCCGCCTCGTCGAGCAGAAACGCGATCTCGTGGGGCTGAAGCCCCTCGATCCCGAGCAGGTGGCGGTGGGGGAAGACGGCGCCGCCCTCGATCATGGTGGCGGGGCGGTGGTCCGAAGGTCGCATCGGGTCTGCCGAGTAGCGGACGGGCAGCGTCATCGCCAGCCTGCTGTCGTTGACGTTGACACTGGTTGATACGTGAACGCGACCTTGCGCGGTCCGAAGCAGCGGTACGGAGAGGCGAGGGGGGTCGAGCGTCGCGTGAGTGTCGCGTGGGTGTCGCGAGCATGGCGCGTGGGTGTCGCGTCCGTGTCGCGTCGGCGGCGCGACCATGACGCTTCGGTATCGCGGATGTGTCGCGCTGGTGGCGCGTCCGCGTCTCTAATGTGTCGTGCGCGTGCGGCGTGACTGTCGCGCGAGGGATGCGATCCGGTCGCGGCTTCGTCAAGGATGTTGCGAGCGGTTCGGCGGCGACTCGGCGGCATCTCGCCTCCATGTCAGAGCCGATGGCTGTAGGACAGGGCTCACGCCATGCTCAGCGCGTCGATCGCGCCCTGGAGGATGTAGGCGGCGGCCATCTTGTCGACCAGCTCGGCGCGTTTCGCGCGGCTGGCGTCCTGCTCCAGCAGGGTGCGGGTCACCGCCTGGGTCGACCAGCGTTCGTCCTGGAGCAGGATCGGGAGCTCCAGGTCCTTCATGTTCTGTGCGAAGGCGCGGCTCGACTGGCTGCGCGGGCTTTCCGATCCGTCGAGATTGAGCGGCAGGCCGATGACGATGCCGCGCACCGCCTGGCGCGCGATCAGCTCGGCGAGTACGGCCTTGTCCTTCTGGAACTTGGTCCGCCGGATCAGCAGGGCGGGGGAGGCGAACGACCAGCCCGCGTCGCAGAGCGCCGCGCCGATCGTCTTGGTCCCGACGTCCAGCCCGAGCAGCCGCCCGCCTTCGGGCAACGCTTCGCGAAACGCGCGGACGTCCGTCGTGATCACCGATCGAACGCCGCGGTTCGTCGCGCCGCATCCGCGCGGACGTTCGCCCAGAACAGGATGTAATCGTAGACGTGATAGTTGTTGCCGGGGAGGACGTAGCCGCCGAGCTCGATCGCGTCGCTCAGCATCAACAGGCCGCGTCCTTCGCACCTGGCCCCGACCTTGGCCGCGGCGATCGTCGCAGACGACAGGTCGGAGGAGGGGAACAACGTGCCGAGATTGGCGGAGGCCGGCGCGGCTCCGTCGGCGGTTCCGGTCAGCGGGTTTGTGCAGACCATCGGCGTGCCCCGGCGCGGGGCGCCGTTGAACCCCGTGGTGGCATCGAAGGTGTCGACGATCAGCGACGGATCGGCCGGCGCGGCGAAACTCTGCCAGGACAGCAGGCAGCCCGTCTGCTCCGCGGCGCGGCATTCGGGCATGCCGAGCGCGGCGAGATCGGTCGTCCGCGATACCGGCCAGCCGACGACATAAGCGGCGACGACGCGCCGGCGCAGTCCGGCGTCGACCTTTTCGCGCAACAGCCGGGTCAGGTGCAACGCGCCCTGGCTGTGTCCGGCGAGGATGATCGGCCGGTCGCCCGCTTCGCTCAGGAAACGGTCGAACGCCGCGGCGACGTCGCGATAGGCGAGGTCGAGCGCGCGGTTGGCGGAGTCGATGTTGGTGAGGAAAGCGCCGAAGGTCGCCTGGCGATAACGCGGGGCCCAGACCGCGCCCGCCTGGTTGAACGCGCTCGCCTGGCTACGCAGGAACAGCGTCGCGCGCCAGTTCGTCTCCGCATCGTCGAGCGCGGCGTTCCACCGTTCGCGGCCGAGGAACGACGTCGGGTGGATGAAGAACACCGCCGCTTTCGGATCGGCGGCGGGCGTATAGCCTTCCGGCGTCCAGAGCGCGGGATTGCCCGGCAGGTCGGGTCGCGCGATCCACATCGCCTTGTCGGCATAGGCCCGGGTCGCGACCGGCGGCAGCGCTTCGAACTTGGCGCTGGGCACCGCCCACCAGCGGACGATCTGGACGCCTGCGAGGCGGAACGCGAGCGCGCCTGCGATGGCGAGGACGATCAGGACGACGATCACGTAGAGAAACTTGCGCGCCAACCCTGATGCTCCTGCGGTTCCAAAGCGGTTGCGCGGTTCCGCCGCGCGGTGCTAGCCGCGGCGCCATGTCAGTCGATACCCCAACCGTCAAACGGATCGCGAGCCTGGCGCGCATCGCGATCACCGACGAGGACGCCGAACGGCTCGCGCCCGAACTCAACAACATCCTCGGCTGGATCGAGCAACTGGGCGAGGTCGACACCACGGGCGTCGAGCCGATGACCGCGGTGATCCCCAACCAGCTGCGGCTGCGCGCGGACGTCGTCGACGACGGCGGCATCCGCGAGCTGCTGATGACGAACGCGCCTCAGGCGGAGCATGGCTTCTTCACCGTGCCCAAGGTGATCGAATGACCGACCTGACCGAACTCGGCGTCGTCGCGATCCGCGACGGGGTGCGCAGCGGAGCCTTCTCCGCGGTCGAGGTCGCCGACGCGTTCGTCGTCAAGGTGGCGAAAGCCAAGGCGCTCAACGCGTTTCTGGTCGAAACACCGGACCACGCGCTCGCCGCGGCGCGCGCCGCGGACGCCGCGCGGGCGGCGGGCGAGATGCTGAAGCCGCTCGCGGGCGTGCCGATCGGGATGAAGGACCTGTTCTGCACCAACGGCGTCGCGACCACCGCGGCGAGCCGCATCCTCGAAGGGTTCGTGCCGCCGTACGAGAGCCGGGTGTCGCAGAACCTGTGGGATGCGGGCGCTGGGATGCTCGGCAAGCTCAAC
>SXHP01000043.1 GCA_005773165.1 Sphingomonadales bacterium
GGCAAGTCGACCTTCATCAACGCGGTCACCAACGCGCAGGCGAAGGTCGGCGAATACGCCTTCACCACGACGCGTCCGCAACTGGGCGTCGTCCGCCACAAGGGCCGCGAGTTCGTCGTCGCCGACATCCCGGGGCTGATCGAGGGCGCGGCGGAAGGCGCGGGGATCGGCGACCGGTTTCTGGGCCATATCGAGCGTTGCCGCGTCCTCCTTCACCTGGTCGACGCCAATGACGAGGACGTGGCGGAAAGCTACCGCATCGTCCGAGAGGAGCTGGAGAATTACGGCGCGGGCCTCGCCGACAAGCCGCACGTCGTCGCGCTCAACAAGATCGACACGCTCGACGACGAGCTGATCGAGGCGCTGTCGGCCGAGCTCGCCGAAGTCAGCGGCGCGGACGTCATCCCGCTGTCGGGCGCGGCGGGCACCGGCGTCGACTGGGTGCTCGACCGGCTGATCGAGTCGCTTCCGCCCGAGCCCGGCGCGGTGAATGACGAGGGAAGCGCCGATCCGGTCGAGTGGTCGCCCGTCTGAGCCGCTACGACCCCTTGCGGACGTGCTTGTCGAGGAACCGCAGATACGCCTCCTGCGCGGTGATCCGGTTCTTGCGCGCCTGAAAGCCGTGTCCCTCGTCGGGAAACACGACATATTCGACCGGCACGTTGTTCTTGCGCACCGCCGCGACCAGTTCGTCGCTCTCGACCTTCAGCACGCGCGGGTCGTTCGCGCCCTGAATGACGAGCAGCGGCTTGGTGATCCGTGCGGCGTGGAACAGCGGCGATATGCGGTGGTGGCGCTCGGTGTCGGTCGCGGGATCGCCCATCTCGTCGAATAGCGCGACCCGGTTCGCGCCCCACCAGGCGGGGATCGACTTCAGCGTCCGCTGCCAATTGGTCACCCCGAAGATGTTGACACCGGCGGCGAAGGCGTCGGGGTGGAAGGTCAGCGCCGCCGCGGTGATGTAGCCGCCGTAGGAGCCGCCCATCACCGCGACCTGGGTCGGCGAGACCCAATCCTGTTTGCGCAGCCACTCGCCGGATGCGACGATGTCGCGCAGGTCCCCCTCGCCGTGGCGCTTGTCGTCCATGTGGTAGAAGGTCTTGCCGTAGCCGCTCGATCCGCGATTGTTGGCGGCGAGCACCGCATAGCCGTGATTGACGAGATGCTGGATCGTCGCGCTGTACCCGCGCCGGCTCTGTCCGCCGGGACCGCCGTGGACCAGCACGATCGCGGGGGCCTTGGCCGCCGCGCTCGCGCCCTTGGGCTTGTAGAGGATGCCGGGCACGGGAACGCCGCCCTCGCCTGGCACACGCACGACGGTCGCCTCGACCAGGTCCGCCTCGCGGATCGCAGGGTTCAGCGCGGTGGTCAGCCGCCGCGCCCGGCCCGTCTGCAGGTCGGCGACGAAGACGTCGCGTGGCGAGGTGTCGGAGGCGACGGTGAAGGCGACGGTGCGCTCATCCGGCGCGAATCGTACCGATCCCAGGTCGCCCGCGGGCACGCCCGCCATCGTCACCGGCTTGCCGGTCCGCGTGTCGACGATGGTGAGCGCGGTCGACGCGTCGGCGTTGAGCGCCGACACGCGGTAGCGGCCGGACGGTGAGAAATAGGCGAAGCTGACGTCCCAATCACCCTTGACCAGCTCGGCTCGCGCGCCTGACGCAAGGTCGTAGGTATAGGCGCGCGCCCATTCGCCGCCCTCGTTGCTCAGATAGATCAGCTTGGCGCTGTCGGGGGTGAAATCGGACACGCTGAACGCGACGTCGCCCTGATGCGGGGTGACGAGCTTGGGCGCGCCGGCGCCCGTAAGATCGGCGACGTAGAGGTCGGAATTGGCGCTCGACAGCGTCTTGACCAGCCCCAGCGAGCGGCCGTCCGGGGACACCGCTTCCGGCAGGAACCCGCCCTCGTTCTTGAACACCAGGGTCGGCTTCAGCGTCGCGGCGTCATAGGCGTAGACGTCGAACGCCGCGGCGTCGCGCGCGTTGGTCGCGACAAAGAAGGTCGATCCGTCGCGCCTCCAGCCGACGAACTGCGCCTTCACCTTCGCGCCCGGCGTGATGTCGGTGAGCGTACCGTCGGGAGCGCGGACATGAAGGTGCGTCAGCTCGTCGCCGCCGGTGTCGCTAGACACCAGCACGCGCGCGTCCTTCGGAAAGGCGCTCACCGCATAGGTCGCGTTGGTCGTGGAGCGGGTCAGCGGGGTCAGCGGTCCGCCCGCCAGCGGCAGGAGATAGGCGTTGAACGTCCCCGATTCGTCCGACGACACCAACAGCGCCTTGCCGTCGTGGGTGAAGGCGTCGCTCTCCGCGCCCGCGATCGCATAACTTCGCGTCTGGTAGAATTGCTCGGCGGTATAGCGCTTTGGCGGAGCCGTCTGCGCCGATGCGAGCGTCGCGGTCGCCCCGAGGACCGTGGCGGCAAGCAAGTAAGCCGTAACCGTGCGCATCGCTTTCCCCTTCTCAAGGACGTCAATGCGACGAAGTTAAGCATGACGCGCGGCTGCGTGGCAATGCCGACGCAATTGACCCGCGCGGGCGCGGCTCCGTGCCCTTCGGTGTCAAAGCGGCACAGCAGCTACAAACATGCATCCTTTTGGTTGATCAACGGTTTTCCCTTCATCGCCAACCATGCGCGACGGCAAAGGGGTTCTCGCCGATCTGGATGAAGTCCGCGTTCCCGGTCCATTCGCCCGATCCGTTCGGGCGGGCCCGTCGGGTCGCGGATCCGTCTCCCGGCATGCCGCACGCGCATTTCCAGGGAGAGTAGTCGATGTGCTTTTCATGTGCGCTGCGTCAGCGGGCCTTGTTCGCGAACGATCAATGGGCCGGAGCCGCGACCGACGCCACGGTTCATTACGGCACGGCGAGCGCCGTTCCTGGACAGGCTTTCCTGCTGGCGGGCGCGCCGGGGGACACCGCGGGGCTGATCGTGATCGGGGATGACGTCCCCGGCGACCGCTCCACCACCGCGACCCTCACCGTCGGCGCGCCGGAGACCGTTTCGACGATCGAGACGATCGGCGACCAGGATTTCTACCGCGTGGAGCTCCAGGCGGGCCGGGCGTATGAATTCGGCATGTTCGCCAAGCTCGGCGGACCCAATCTCATCCCCTTGGGCGATTCCTATCTCGAGCTCTACGATGCGGCCGGAACGCTGATCGCGTCGGCCGATGGCGGCGCCAGCACCACGATCAACACCGCCAATTCGGGCTTCGACGCGATCCTGACCTTTGAAGCGACCGCGTCCGGCGTCTATTACGTCAACGCCCGCGCGTTCGACAACGCGACCCAGGACGGCCCTGACGGCGACATGATCGGCGATTATGCGCTGAGCGCGAGGGACGTCACCGATGCGCCCCGCTACATTCCTTACTACGATGCGCAGAGCCCGTTGTACGCGCTCGACTGGGGCACGCAGGTCGACGGCACGGTGCGCAATCCCGACGGCGCGGAGAGCGGCCACGTGACCGGCAACCCCGCGGGAATTGCCGATGACAAGGGTGCCGACATCACCGGCAAGAACGTCATCAAGATCTATTTCGCCAAGGCCGGCGACCTGTTCATCTCCGAAGACCTCACCCAGCCCAATCTGCCGCCTGCGACCGTCGCGGTCGGAGCCAAGGATTTCGAGGTCGCAGCGGTCTGGGCGTCGCTGCGCGAGTTCGAGAAGGTCGCCGACGTCGTCTACGTCGAGACCCAGATCCGCGAGGAAGCGGATTTCGAGTACTTTACTTACACCGGCACCCCCGGGCCGGGCGTGTCGCTGCTCGGCTCCATGGCCCCGCCGCAGGAGAATGACGAGGGGCTCGCGCTGTTCAACTCGGGCGACGAGCGCTGGAACGCGACCAATTTGGCGCAGGGCGGCTTTTCCTTCGTCACGCTGATCCACGAATTCGGCCACGGCCACGGCATGGCGCACCCGCACGACAACGGCGGGTATTCGGGCATCATGCGCGGGGTCGTGGCGGAAGGCGCCGGCATCGCGGACTATACGACAGGCGACTTCGGGCTGAATCAGGCCGTCCACACCATGATGTCCTATGAGGACGGCTGGCCGGAAAGCCCACACGGCAACGCCCCCACCAACGTCGGCTACGGCTATCTCGGCGGGCTGATGGCGTTCGACATCGCGGTGATCCAGGACAAATACGGCGTCAACGAGGAATGGGCGACCGGCGACGACACCTATACGCTCAAGGACGTCAACGCCGCGGGCACGTTCTATTACTCGATTTGGGACGCGGGCGGGACCGACCAGATCGTCTACGACGGCGCGCGGAACACCACGGTCGATCTGCGCGCGGCGACGCTGGAGTATGAAGTCGGCGGCGGCGGGCGGGTCTCCTTCGCCAGCGGCATCTTCGGCGGCTTCACCATCGCGAACGGCGTCGTGATCGAGAACGCCCGGACCGGATCGGGCGACGACACGCTGATCGGCAACGCCGCCGCCAACGTGCTGATCGCGGGCGCCGGGGCCGACACCGTCGACGGCGGCGCTGGCGACGACGCGATCTACGGCGCGGCGGGCAAGGACACGCTGACCGGCGACGCGGGCCGCGACCAGTTCCTCTACGCCGAGCTCACCGACAGCGGCGTCGGGCTGACCCGCGACGTGATCACCGACTTCACCGCGGGCGTCGACCGGATCGCGCTCGATCAGCTCGGGGCCAACTCGTTCATCGGCTCGGGCGCTTTCACCGGCGTCGCGGGTCAGGTGAGCGCGACCGTCGCGAACGGCGTGACGGTCGTCCGGCTCGACGCGAACGGCGACCGCGCCGTCGACCTGGAGATCGAGCTCACCGGCGCGGTGTCGCTCGGCCGCGACGATTTCGTCCTGGTCGAAACGAACGACGTGCTCGTCGGCACCAAGGGGAACGACACGCTTCGCGGCTTCGGCGGCGACGACACGCTGACCGGCCTTGCGGGCAACGACCTGCTCGACGGCGGCGCGGGCAGCGACACAGCGGACTTCAGCGCCAACAAGACCGCCAGCATCATCGATCTGGCGCTGACCGGTGCGCAGAACACCGGCGCGGGGAACGACACGCTCCTGTTCGTCGAGAATGTGATCGGCGGACTCGGCGCGGACAAGCTGTACGGCAACGCCGACGCCAACACGCTCGACGGCCGCCGCGGCAACGACAGGCTGGAGGGGCGCGCCGGAAACGACGTGCTGATCGGCGGGATCGGCCTGGATACGCTGATCGGTGGCGACGGCGCCGACCGCTTCGTCTACGCCGCGATCGAGGATTCGGCGCTCGCCACGCGCGACCAGATCCTTGATTTCACCTCCGGCGTCGATTCGATCGACCTGGCCGCGATCGACGCCAACACGCTCGCCGCCGGCGACCAGGCCTTCTCGTTCATCGGCGCGGCCGCCTTCACCAAGGCGGCGGGAGAGCTCCGCCTGGTCACATCGGGCAGCCGCACCGAGCTGATGGGCGACGTCAACGGCGACGGCAAGGCGGACTTCAGCATCCTGCTGATGAACAAGGCGGTGCCGCTCTCGGGCGATCTGATCCTCTGACGGGCGGTTCCCAATAGACGCATGGCGGGCTAAGCGCCCGCCGTGCTCTTCTCGCCCTCCTCCTGCCGGCGCCTGATCGTCAAGGTGGGCTCCGCGCTGCTAGTCGGCGGCGACGGAACGGTGCGACGCGCCTGGCTGGAGGTGCTCGCCGCCGAGATCGCCCAACGCGCGCGGCAAGGCCAGCAGGTCGCGGTGGTCTCCTCCGGAGCGATCGCGCTCGGCGCGCGCCGCCTCGGCTTGCCGAAGGGCGGGCGCGCCAGCCTGGAGGATGCGCAGGCCGCGGCGGCCACTGGTCAGATCGCGCTGAGCCACGTCTGGGCGGAAGTGCTCGGCGCGCAAGGGCTAACCGCCGCGCAGATGCTGGTGACGCTCGGTGACCTGGAGGAGCGGCGGCGCTACCTCAACGCAGCGGCGACGCTCGACCGGCTGCTGTCGCTGGGCGTCGTGCCCGTCCTCAACGAGAACGACAGCGTCGCGACCGAGGAGATCCGCTGCGGCGACAACGACCGCCTCGCGGCGCGGGTCGCGCAGGCGGCGGGGGCGCAGGGCGTGGTGCTGCTGAGCGACGTCGACGGCCTCTACGACCGCAACCCGTCGCTCTCCGGCGCGAACCACATCCCCCGGGTGGAGCGGATCGACGGGGCGATCGAGGCGATGGCGGACCGCGGCTCGGCGTCGGGCATGGGATCGGGCGGCATGGTGTCGAAGATCGCCGCGGCGCGGATCGCCAACGCCGCGGGCGCGCACCTCGCGATCGCATCCGGGCGGATCGAGCGGCCGCTCTCCGCCCACGCCCGGCATACGTTGTTTGTCGCGGAAAAGGCGGCGACCGCGCGCAAGGCGTGGCTGGCGGGCGGGCTGACCGCGCGCGGATCGATCCACGTCGACGCCGGGGCGGCGGCGGCGCTCGCGGGAGGCGCAAGCCTGCTCGCGGCGGGCGCGGTGCGGCTGGACGGCGCGTTCGCGCGGGGCGATCTGGTGACGATCGAGGGGCCGCAGGGAACGATCGCGCGCGGGCTGGCCGAATATGATGCGGCGGACGCCCGCAACCTGCTCGGACGGCGGTCGGACGAGCATGCCGCGATCCTCGGCTACGCGCCGCGATCGGCCCTGGTCCACCGCAACCACCTGGCGCTGCTGTGATCCTCGCGGTCACGGGCGCGACCGGGTTCGTCGGCGGGCATCTGGTGAAGCAGGCGCTCGCCGCCGGGCGCCGCGTTCGGGCGCTCACCCGCCGCCCGCAGCCGTCCGCGGAGGGCGTCGAGTGGATCGCAGGCGCGCTCGATGACCGCGAATCGCTCAAGCAGCTGATCGCGGGCGCGAACGCGGTCGTCCACCTCGCAGGCGCGGTCACCGCCGATCGCGCGGGCTTCGTCGCCGCCAATATCGAGGGCACGCGCGCGGTCCTAGCCGCGGCGGAGGACTCGAAGGTCGGGCGCTTCGTCCACGTCTCCTCGCTGTCCGCACGCGAGCCGCAGCTTTCGAATTACGGCTGGTCGAAGCGCGAGAGCGAACGGCTGGTGGAGGCGAGCGGGCTCGACTGGACGATCGTCCGGCCCACCGGCGTCTACGGCCCGGGCGACACCGAGATGCGCGACATGTTCCGCATGGCGCGGCTGGGCCTCGCTCTGCTGCCGCCGCCCGGCCGCGTATCGCTGATCGCGGTCGAGGACTTGGCGGCGCTGCTGCTCGCGCTTGCCGAGCGCAGGGACATGCGGACGATCTTCGAGGTCGACGACGGCGCCCAGATGACCCATGCCGAGCTGGCCGGCGCGATCGGCGCGGCGGTGGGTCAGCGGGTGCTGCCGATGCACCTGCCCCGCCCTCTCCTCTCGATCGCCGCCGCGATCGACACGCGGCTGCGCGGGGCAAAGGCGAAGCTCACCCGCGACCGGGTCGGCTATCTCTGCCATCCTGACTGGACCGCCGACCCGGCGCGCCGCCCGCCGCGCGACCTTTGGACTCCGGCGATCCCCGCCGACGCAGGTCTCGCCGCCACCGCGCAATGGTATCGGGCGAACCGATTGCTATAAAGCCGCCGCATTCGTGGACCAAGGACCGTGCATGACCGACCGCCAAGCCATCTTCGACACCGTCGCCGCGCAGATCGCGCCGTTCAACAAGAAAGGCATCGCGCTGACCGAAGCGACGACCTTTCAGGGTGATCTGGAGTGGGACAGCCTCACCGTCATGGACTTCGTCGCGGCGATCGAGGACGAGTTCGACATCATCATCACCATGAACATGCAGGCCGAGATCGAAACGGTCGGCCAGCTCGTCGACGCGGTGGCGAAGCTGAAGGGATGAGCGCTGTCCTACAGCGCGCCGCCTGTGCGATGCGTGGCGGATGATCGAGCCACGCCGCCGTACCCCCGGCGCAACCCTGGATTCCGGCACAAGGCCGGGGTGACGAAAGGACGCGATATGCGGCAACTTCGACAACTTCGCTCATCCGATCTGACCTTCAACCAGTGTCAACGCCCCGCCGCCGACCCGCTGACATCGCAACGAAACCTCGCGGACCTGAACCGATGACCGAAACCGGCCTCCAACCCGAGACCCTCGACCTTGATCCGCCCCGGCAAGCGCCGGTCAACGACCCCGGGCGCGATCTCATGTCCAAGTTCGACGCGCTTATCGCCGAGCGGCAGGCGCTGATCGACACCGGCGTCACCGATCCCTTCGCGATCGTGATGGACGAGGTGCGCTCGCCGACCGAGGCGGTGATCAAGGGGCGCGAGACGATCCTGCTCGGCACCTACAATTACATGGGCATGACCTTCGATCCCGACGTGATCGCAGCGGGCAAGCAGGCGCTCGACGATTTCGGATCGGGGACGAACGGCAGCCGGATGCTCAACGGCACCTTCCACGACCATATCGAGGTCGAACAGGCGCTGCGCGACTTCTACGGCGTGTCGGGCGCGATCGTCTTCTCGACCGGCTACATGGCCAACCTCGGCATGATCTCGACGCTCGCGGGCAAGGGCGAGTACGTCATCCTCGACGCCGACAGCCATGCCTCGATCTATGACGGCTGCAAACAGGGTCATGCGGAGATCGTCCGCTTTCGCCACAATTCGGTCGAGGACCTCGACAAGCGGCTCGGCCGCCTGCCCAAGGAGCCGGGCAAGCTGGTCGTGCTGGAGGGCGTCTACTCGATGCTCGGCGACGTCGCGCCGTTGAAGGAGATGGTCGCGGTCGCCAAGGCGCACGGCGCCATGGTGCTCAGCGACGAGGCGCATTCGATGGGCTTCTACGGTCCCAACGGCCGCGGCGTGTACGAGGATCAGGGGTTGGAGGCCGACGTCGACTTCGTTGTCGGCACCTTCTCCAAATCGGTCGGCACCGTTGGCGGCTTCTGCGTCTCCAACCACCCGAAGTTCGAGGCGATCCGCCTCGCGTGCCGTCCGTACATCTTCACCGCCAGCCTGCCGCCGTCGGTGGTCGCCACAGCCGCCGCGTCGATCCGCAAGCTGATGCACGCGCACAACAAACGCGCGCAACTCTGGGAGAACGCCCGGGAATTGCATGGCGGGCTCAAGGCCATGGGCTTTCGGCTCGGCACCGCCATGCCCGAAAGCGCGATCGTCGCGGTCATTCTGGAGGATCAGACGGAGGCGGTCGCGATGTGGCAGGCGCTGCTCGACGCCGGGCTCTACGTCAACATGGCGCGCCCGCCCGCGACCCCCGCGGGCACGTTTCTGCTCCGCTGCTCGCTTTGCGCCGAGCACAGCCCTGAACAGATCCGAACCGTCCTCGGCATGTTCGGTGCCGCAGGGCGCGCCGTGGGCGTGATCGGCTGAGCGCCACGATCCTTTTACGCTTGGCGGCTATGCGGTAAGGCGATGCAAGTGGAGTGGGAACCCGACCACGCGCCGCCCGCCGGTGACGCCGTCTGGCGCATGATCGCCTTCGTCGCGATGGCGGCGCTGGGCGCGGCGACGCTTGTCGGGCTGATCCTGATCCTGGGCGGAGCCAATCGCCAGCGCGACCGCGCGCTCCAGCTTCAGTCGCGCAGCTATGACGTGATGATCCTGGCGCGCTCGCTCTCCGGTACGATGGCGCGGTCGGAGGCGTCGCTCGGCCGTTATGTCATTTCGGGCGATCGGCAGATCGGCCAGCTCTATTCGGAGGAATGGCTGCTGGCGGGCAGCCAGCTCGAGCGGCTCGACCGCATCACCCAGAACCAAGAGCAGCAACGCCGGATCAACGCGCTCCGCGCGGCTTATGAGGAGCGCGGGCGCGAATTGGCGACCACCGCGCTCAGCACCAGCTACGCCAAGAACACGCAGGCTTATGCGCGTTACTATCAGGCTGGGCAGGCCGCGACGCTGGGCGACATCAATCGCCTGCTCGACGCGATCATCGCGCACGAGCGCGCCTTGCTTCAGCGCCGCAACCTCGCCGTTATGGGAACGGTAGAGCGGTCGAACCGAATCGCGGGCGGCCTCGTGGTGTTCGGCATCCTGCTCGTGCTCGGCGCGATCGTGCTCGGCTGGCTGACGCTGAGCGCCAACGCCGAGCGCAAGGTCGCGGAGGCGGAGGCCGACGCCGCGCGCCAGCGGGCCGCCGAACTCTCCGCCGCGGTGAGGGAGGCGACCGACGAACTACGCGCACAGGAAGCCAAGCTGCGCCAGGTGCAGAAGATGGAGGCGGTGGGGCAACTGACCGGCGGCATAGCTCACGATTTCAACAATATGCTCGCGGTTGTTCTTGGCGGCCTGGAGCTCGCCAAGCGGTCGGTCGCGAGCGATCCCGAGGCCGCCGCGCGCCACATCGACAGCGCCGCCGAAGGCGCCAACCGCGCCGCTGCGCTAACCCGGCAGCTCCTCGCCTTCTCGCGAGAGGACGGGCTGAAGGCGGAAAGCATGGCCGCGGGCGAGATCGTCGAGGGCATGTCCGAGCTGCTGGATCGGACGCTCGGCGACGCGATCACGCTCGTCGCCCATGACGGCGCGGGCGGTTGGCGGGTGCGCGCCGACCGTGTCCAGATCGAGAACGCGATCCTCAATCTGGCGGTGAACGCGCGTGACGCGATGAACGGCCGGGGCATGCTGACCATCGCCACCGGGCGCGCGACGCTCGCAGAGCACGAGATCGGCGAATGCGCCGCGGGCGACCACGTCACGCTTGCGGTCACCGACACCGGCACGGGCATGGAGCCCCATGTCGTCGAGCGGGTCTTCGAACCCTTCTTCACGACCAAGCCGGTCGGCACAGGCACCGGGCTCGGGCTCAGCCAGATCTTTGCGCTTGTCCGCCAGTTGGGCGGCGGGATCGCCATCGACACAAAGGTGGGCAGCGGTACGACCGTGACCCTCTACCTGCCCCGCGACACGTCCGCGCCCGTTGCGGCCCCCGCCGAGATCGCGGCACCCGAGCCCGTCGGCGGCGGATCATTGTCGATCCTCGTCGTCGAGGACGACCCGCGGGTGCTGGCGGCGACGATGGGGGCGCTGGAGGAGTTGGGGCATGACGCGGTGTCGTGCGACGATCCCCTGGCCGCGCCCGCGATGCTCGATCGTCACCCGGCGGTCGAGCTCGTCATCTCCGACGTGCTGATGCCGCGTCAGACCGGACCGGAAATGATCGCGGGGCTCACCCAGCGCCGACCTCACTTGGCGGTGCTGTTCGTCACCGGGTTCGCGGGGGAGGCGAACGGCGAGGCGTTCGGCGACCATGTCCTGCTTCGAAAACCGTTCACGCTCGCCGGGCTAGAGCGCGCCATCGCCGCCGCGACCGCGCGACGCCGACCGGCTCCCCGGCAGGCCATCGCCGCCGAATAGGGCTGACGCCCGGCGCTTCGCCGCCTATACCGCAGTTCCGATCCAGAAGGCCGCCCGCGCTCAGCCCATGAAGTCCATCGACCGCTACATGGCCCGGCTGATCGCGCTGCCGCTGTTCTCGACGCTGGTCATCGCGGCGATGCTGCTGATCCTCGACCGCATGCTGCGCTTGTTCGATTTCGTCGCGACGCAGGGGGGTCCCGTCAGCGTCGTGTGGCGGATGCTCGCCAACCTGCTCCCGGAATATCTCGGGCTCGGCATACCCATCGGGCTGATGCTCGGCATCCTGCTCGCCTTTAGACGCCTGACGACCTCGTCCGAGCTCGACGTGATGCGCGGCGTGGGCATGAGTTACTCGCGGCTGCTGCGCGTGCCCTACGCCTATGCGGTCGTGCTCGCACTCGTGAACCTGGCGATCGTCGGCTATGTCCAGCCGCGGGCGCGTTACGCCTATGAACAATTGCGGTTCGAGCTGCGGACGGGAGCGCTCGGCGCGTCAATCAAGGTCGGCGAGTTCACCCATCTGGGAGAGCGGATGACGATCCGCATCGAACAAAGCCGCGAGGGCGGACGCGACCTGTCCGGCATCTTCGTCAATGTTCGCACACCCACGCGCGACTGGATCGCGGTCACCGCCGAGCAGGGCCAGTTTCTCGGCACCGACGACAAGAACGTCATCATCTTCCGGCTGACCAACGGCACGCTGATCCATAATCGCCCCGACTTCCGGACGCCGCGGGTGCTGACCTTCAGCAGCCACGACCTGCCGATCGACCTGCCCCGCTTCGAAAACTTTCGGCGGCGCGGCGGGATCAACCTCGAATCGGGACTGATCGAACTGGCGCGACGCGGGAAGACGGCGACCACCGAGGCCGAGCGTGATTCCAGCCGCGCGGAGTTCCATTTCCGGCTGGCGGAAGTCGCGTCGATGTTCCTCCTGCCGATGCTCGCGCTCGCGCTCGGCGTGCCGCCGAAGCGATCGTCGTCGGCGCTCGGCGTGTTTCTGTCGATCGTGCTGATCGTCACCTATCACAAGATCAATCAATATGCCGCCGACGTCGGCGAGCTGGGCCGGATCGATCCGCTGATCGCGTTGTGGGTACCGTTCGGGGTCTTTGCGGGGCTGGTCTTCTGGATGTACTATACGATCGCCTACGTTCCCGGCGGGCAGCCGATCGGCGCGCTCGAACGGGTGTTCGCCAAGGCGGGCAAGGCGGTCGCGCGGCGGTTCTCGACCAAGCGGGAGCAAGCAGCATGAAGGGCGCGAGCTTCTTCCCCTCGCGCACCGTCGCGATCTACATGGCCAGGCTCTTTCTTGTGCGGACGTTCGGCATCCTGGCGGCGCTCGTCCTGGTGCTGCAGGCGCTCGACCTGCTGAGCGAAAGCGGCAAAATCCTCAGCGTCGCGGGCAACGGCGACACGGAGGTCTGGCGCTACGTGGGCCTGCGCGCGCCGCAGATCGTCGCGCGCTTTCTTCCCTTCTCGGTGCTGCTCGGCACGATCCTGACGCTGATCCAGATGAACCAGAACAGCGAGGTCGTGGCGCTCAAGGCGTCCGGGCTTTCGGCGCACCAGGTGCTCGCGCCGCTCCTTATCGCCAGCTTCGGAGTCGCGGCGATCTCCTTCGCCTTCAACGAGCGAATCGTCGCGCGGGCCAGCGCCACGCTCGATCAATGGCAAAAGGTCGATTACGGGCGAATGCCGATCGACCGCGGCGATCGGTCCAACGTCTGGGTCCGCGATGGCGACGACCTGATCCAGGTCGACCAGATCCGCGGCCGCGGCGATGCGGCGCAGCTTGGAGGAGTCACCGTCTACGACCGCACCGGCGGCAATCTGATCGCGATCATCCGCTCAGGCCAAGGATCGCGCGACGGCGACGGCTGGCGGCTGACCGACGCGCGGCGCTTCGACGTCGCGCGCGGGACGGTGACGCCCCTCGGCGCGATCACGGTCGCACGCGGCGTCCGCCCCGATCAGTTCACGCTGGCGAGCGTCAGCGCGGAGGGACTGGACTTCCGCTCGCTCGCCGCCGCGATCGATGACCTGCAGGCGTCTGGACGGCCGACGAAGGCGCTGGAGGGCGCGCTCTGGCACAAGCTCTCCGGCCCCCTGTCGGCGGTGCTGATGCCGCTGCTCGGCGCGGTCGCCGCATTCGGGCTGGCGCGATCGGGGCAGTTGTTCGTCCGCGCGGTGATCGGCATGGCGCTGGGCTTCGCCTATTTTGTCGCAGACAATTTCGCGCTGGCGATGGGCAATCTCGGCGCCTACCCGCCGTTCCTGGCGGCCTGGGCGCCGTTCCTGCTCTTCTTCCTGATCGGCGAAGCCGTGCTCATCCGCACGGAAGAATAA
>SXHP01000338.1 GCA_005773165.1 Sphingomonadales bacterium
CCGTGCATGGTGAAAACCTGGTTGTAGGTCTCCTGCCCGAGCACCTGGTTGAGCGGCAGCGCGAGCTGCAGCCGGATCAGCAGCGCGAGGATGCCGGCGAGCACGAAGAACAGCAGCGCCGCGCCGACGTAGAACGGCCCGATATAGTTGTTGTTGACGACGGAGAAGAGCCGCCAGCCTTTCGGTGGCTCCCACACCTTTTCGAGCAGCTCCAGCTCGCCCTCGGGCCGCGGACGGCGATCGGGCATGTTGCGCATCGCCGCGGCGAAGGCTTCCTCCTCGCGAGTCACTTCAGCCCCGCGAGATAAGCGGCGAGCGCGTCGAGCTCGCTCGGGTGAAGGCGGTCGAAGGGCGGCATGATGACGCCGGGCTTATAGGCGTGCGCGTTGGCGGTGAAGCCGCGCAGGTTCGCGGCGGTGTTGGGGAGGATGCCCGCGCCGATCCGCGTGCGGCTTGCGACATGGGTCAGGTCCGGCCCGCGCGAACCCGCCTGGCCCGTGCCCGCGACTCGGTGGCATCCGCCGCAGCCGAGGCTGCGGAACAGCCCCTCGCCTTCCTGCGCCGCGAGCGAGGCGGAAACGGCGGCCGGACGGCGCTGGTTCGCGGACCAGGCATCAAAATTGGCGGGCCTCAACGCGCGGACGCGGAACTGCATCAGCGCATGCGGCCCGCCGCAATATTCGGCGCAGATCGCGAAATACTCGCCCGGCCGCTCCGCTTCGATCAGCAGGCGGTTGAGCTTGCCGGGGATCATGTCGCGCTTGCCCGCGAGCTGCGGGACCCAGAAGCTGTGGATCACGTCCGCCGCCGCCAGCTCGAGCATCACCGGCCGTCCCGCGGGGATGACCAGCTCGTTGGCAGTGAGGAAGTCGGGATAGCGCACGCTCCACCACCAGCGGTACCCGGTGACGCGGACGATCAGCGTGTCTGCCGCGGTCTTGCCGAGCGCCGACGTCATCGTCAGTCCGACGACGAGCAGCACCGACAGCACGACGACCGGAAAGGCGAAGCCGAGCCCCAGCACGAACCGCTCCGACGCCATCCGCGCGCGCCACCGCGCGGGACCGGCGAGCGCGACCGCGAGCAGCACGAGCACCAGCAGCATGATCGCCGCCCCGCCCCACAGCAGGATGTGCGTCAACGACGCGACCGGCGCGGCCTGCGACCCCGCCGCGTCGAGTGTCAGCGCGCCGCCCATCTTCGTCATTCCGCGGCTGGTCAGGAGCGATTCCTTCTGCGATCACCATCAGCTAGCCCGTGCCGGGCCATGACCGCAACGAGGGATCGCACCAGCACTTGCCGCAGCTCTTCCCTTCAAAGGCGGACCGCTGGCTGCGGACGGGGCTCGCGCTCGCGGGGATTGCAATCGTGCTGCTCGTCGCCGGGCTGCTCTACCATGCGCGGTCGGACGCCCGGTGGAACGTCGGCAAGCCGCTGCCTCAGCCGATCGGCTTTCCGCACAGCGTCCACGCGGGCAAGCTCGGCATCGCGTGCCGCTATTGCCACGTCACCGCGACCGCCCAGGCCGCGGCGGGCATGCCCTCGGTGCAGAGCTGCCTGACCTGCCACGCGCAGATCTGGCGCGGTACGCCCCAGCTCGCCCCGCTCCACGCCGCGGCGGGTGCGGGCGCGCCGATCACCTGGGCGTCGGTCAGCCGACTGCCGGTCCACGCGCGCTTCCACCACGGCGCGCACGCCCGCGCGGGCGTGACCTGCGCGACCTGCCACGGCGCGGTTGAGACGATGACGCGGACGGTCAAGACCGAGACGCTGTCGATGGGCTGGTGCCTCGACTGCCACCGTGCGCCCGAGGATTCCGGCATCCGCCCGATCCGCGCCGCGAGCGCGCCCAAGTCGCACTATGACGGGCGCGACCTGACGGACTGTTCGGTGTGCCACCATTGATCCGCGCTCATCCCCTTCGAACAGTATTCTCGTCATGCTGAAAGTGTTTGCGCATCCATGTGCGACGGCTTGCGGCAAGCTCGCGGCTGTCGCTCGGACATCTACCCTGACTCCGTCACCCCGGCCTTGTGCCGGGGTCCAGGGCTGGGCTGGGCGACGTGCGACGCGCCTCAAGCCGCATCGCTCGTTGACGGCTGGACCCCGGAACAAGTCCGGGGTGACGAAGGAGTCGCCTACATGTTCAAGTGATCCAACGACGAAACAAGTTCAGGAAGACGATCCGCTCTGCGTTACGTACCCTGGCGCATGACGGACCCCCTTCCCTGGCGCTCGCTGGACGAGCTCGGCGGCGAAGCCGGCGACCTGCTGCCCGAGCTCGCGCGCGCCGCGCTCATCGATCGGCGGATGGCGATGCGGCTGATGGGGGCGAGCCTGGCGCTCGCCGCGGCGGGGTGCGACCGCGCGCCCAAACCGCCGCTCCGCTCCGCCCCGCGCACGTCGGTCGATCCCGAGCACCTCGATTACGCGACGACGCTCGACCGCGAGGGGCACGGCTTCGGCGTGGTGGTGCGCACCATCGGCGGACGGCCGGTCAAGATCGAGGGCAACCCGCTTCACCCGCTGAGCCGCGGGGCAAGCGACGTTGCGTGCCAGGCCGAACTCCTGTCGCTCTACGACCCCGACCGCTCGCGCACGCCCATCCATCGCGGTCGCGCGGCGTCGTGGGCGGAGGCGCGGCGGGCCCTTTTTCCCTGGATCACCGACCTACGCGCGCGACAGGGCGCGGGGCTGCACGTCGTGCTGCGGCCGAGCGCGTCGCCGACCCTGGAGCGCATGCTCGCCGCGGCGCGCGCCGCGCTTCCAGGCGCGCGCTGGTACGGCCACCGCGCGATCGAGGCGCGACTGGACCTACCCCCGGTCGGCGAGGCTGAGGTGATCGTCAGCCTGGGCGACCCGTTCCTCGACCCCGGCGCGTTTCAGGTCCGACTCGCGCGCGACTGGGCCGAGGCGCGACGGCGGGCGCTCGCCGAGGGCAGGTCTCCGGCGCGCCTCGTCGTCGTAGAGAGCGTGCCGACGCTGACCGGCGCGCGCGCCGACGAGCGGATCGTGATGGGACCCGACGCGATGCTCGCGCTCAGCCGCGCCGTCGCCGCGGAGCGCGCTGGACGCGCGAGCGGCGACCCGCTCGCCGCTCGCCTCGCCGCCGCGCTCGGCCCGCGGGGACTGCTCCTCGCTGGGCGCGACCAGCCTACCGAGCCGCGCGTGCCCGCCTGGCGAGGGGTGATCAGGGGCGCAATGGAGCTGGAACCCTTTGCGGCGTTTGACGGCGCGGAGGCGGCGGACGTGCTGCTGCTGGGGGCCAACCCGGCTTATGACGCGCCGCGACCGGAGCACGTCGCCGCATCGCTGGCGCGGGCCGGACGTACGGTTCACGTCGGGTCGGCGCAAGACGAGACCGCGCGCGCGTGCGGCTGGCACCTCCCCCAACGTCACGCGCTCGAGAGCTGGGCCGACTTCCGCGCGCCCGACGGCCGTATCGGCCTCGCGCAGCCGGTGGTCGCCCCCGCTCCCGGCGTGTCGATCACGGAGATGCTGGCGCTGCTCGCGGGCCAACGCCCGGATGGCCGCACGCTCGTCCGAACGACCTGGTCAGGGATCGCTGACGAGACGTGGCTCCGCGCGCTCGAGGACGGCGTGCTGTTCGATCCGGACGCAACGCCGGAGCCGCCGGTCGCGTTCGCCCCAAATCCACCGCCCGCGCTCGGCGACCTCGTCGTCCTGTTCCGTCCTGCGGCGCATCTCGGCGACGGCGCAGCGGCGAACAATGCCTGGTTGCAGGAGCTGCCCGACCCGATCACCAAATTGGTCTGGGGCAACGCCGCGACATTGAGCCCCACGACCGCCCGCGCCCACGGCCTTGTCAACGGCGACATAATCGCGATCACCTCCGAGGGGCGGACGATCGAGGCCCCGGTGTGGATGCTCCCCGGGCAGGCCGACGATACGGTGGCGCTGACGCTCGGCTACGGCCGCACCGCGGCGGGGCAGGTCGGCGACGGGGTCGGTTACGACGCGTACCGCCTACGCACCGCCGCCAAGCCGTGGGCCGCGCCCTGCACGATCCGCGCGACCGGGCGGCGCGAGCGGCTGATCTCGACCGAACGCGACCACGCTGTCCCTGACGCCCGCGCGCACCGCCGCGTCGCCCCCGGCGAGCGCGCCGAGCCGCCACGCGCCGCGCCGCCGACGCTCCATCCCGACCGCAAGCCGCGCGGAACGCGCGCCTGGGCGATGACGATCGACCTCGACGCGTGCATCGGCTGCGCCGCCTGCACGGTCGCCTGCCAGGCGGAGAACAACATCCCCGCGGTCGGCGCGGACGAGGCGGCGCGCGGGCGCACCATGCACTGGCTTCGCGTCGACCGCGCATTCTCAGGGACGGCGGAGGCGCCCGCGATCTCGTTCCAGCCCGTCCCCTGCATGCACTGCGAGACCGCGCCCTGCGAGCCCGTCTGCCCCGTCGAGGCGACGGTGCACTCCAGCGAAGGGCTCAACCAGATGGTATACGACCGCTGCATCGGCACGCGGTCTTGCGCCAACAACTGCCCCTACAAGGTCCGCCGCTTCAACTGGTTCGACTATCAGGCGCAAGCCCCCGCCGCGCCCGAGGAGGCGCAGAACCCGCGCGTCCGCATCCGCGAGCGCGGGGTGATCGAGAAATGCACCTTCTGCGTCCAGCGGATCGAGGCGTCGCGCGCGCCCGGCAGCCCGCCGCCGGCCACCGCCTGCCAGCAGGCGTGCCCGACGCAGGCGATCCGCTTCGGCGACCTAAACGACGCCGTGAGCGAAGTCGCGCGCGACCGGCAGGACCCGCGCCACTACCAGTTGCTCGGCGAATTGAACCTCAAGCCCCGCACCACCTATCTCGCCCGAGTCGAGCCGGGCGATGGTTGAGCCCGCGTCCGTCGCCGCGGTCGCCTCGCCGCCACTCCGGCGCCGCTTCGGGCGCGGGTGGCGCTGGGGCCTGGCGGCATCGATCGCCGGACTGGGCCTCCTTCTCTACGGCCTGCTCGCGCCCGCGCTGGTCGGCGTCGGCCTGTGGGGCAACAATTCGGCCTACCCCTGGGGCTTCGACATCGCCAATTACGTCTGGTGGGTCGGCGTCGCCAACGGCGCGAGCCTGTTCGCCTCGATCCTGGTCCTCCGCGAACACAATCTGCGCACCGCGACCAACCGCTTTGCGGAGGCGACGGCGCTCGCCACGGTGGCCGCAGCGGCGCTCTTTCCCGTCATCCATCTCGGACGGCCGTGGCTGGCCGGTTGGATGTTCCCCTACCCGTCGACGACAGGCTTGTGGCCGCAATTCATCAGCGCGCTGACCTGGGATTTTTGGGCGATCCTCGCGCACCTGCTCGTCACCGGGCTGTTCTGGTACGTCGGGCTGATCCCCGACCTAGCGCTGCTCCGCGATCGCGCGCGAACGATGCGCACCAAGCGCATCTACGGCCTTCTCGCGATCGGCTGGCGCGGGTCGGCGCGGCACTGGGCGCTCCAGCAGCGCGCGCACCGGCTGGTCGCCTTGAGCGTCATTCCGATGATCTTCGTGGTGCAGAGCGCGGTCGCCTTCATGCTCAGCGCGATGATCGTTCCTGACTGGCACGACACCCGGCTGCCGCTCTCGCTTACCGTCGGCGGCTTCACGACCGGGCTGGCCGCCACCCTGCTGCTCGCCCACGCGCTGCGCGAAGGCCTCGACCTCCACGCGCACATCGACGACGGCGACATCCGGCTGCTCGGCATCCTCGTCGCCTCGGCCGGGCTCTGCGGCATGCTGCTGACGGGCACGGACCTGTATCTCAGCCTGCTCGGCGACGCGCCCGATCGCGACGCCTTTCTCGCGCGCGTCGCCGGGCCGCGGGCGTGGCTGCCGATCCTTGGTCTCGCCCTGCTGCTGCTCGCGCCTCAGGCGTTGTGGTGGGAACGGGTCCGGCGCAGCGCCTTGCTCGCGACCCTCGTCGCCACAGCGGTGCTCGCCGGCGCGTGGCTGGAGCGGGTGTCGATCGTCGCGGACGGGCTGATCCGCGATCGGCTGTGGCAGCAGGATACGCTTTACATGCCGACGCTCAGCGAGTGGGTGCTGCTGCTCGGCACGCTCGCGATGGTCGCCTTCTGGCTGCTGATCTTCGCGCGGACCTTGCCGGTCGTGTCGATCTACGAAAGCCGCGAGCACGCGGAGCGGGAGAACCTGCCGTGAGCGCGGGGCTGCTCGCCGCCTTCGCCGACGCCGACGCGCTGACCCGCGCGATCCTGCGATTGCGCGACGTTGGCTACACCGCGCTCGACGCGTTCACCCCCTACCCCGTCGCAGAGGTCTCCGACGCGCTCGGCGAACGCGGCGACCGGATGCCGTGGATCGCAGGCGTGTCGATGCTGGGCGGCGCGGCGGTCATGCTGGCGGTGCAGTGGTGGGCGGGCGCGGCCTACCCGTTGGATGTCGGCGGCCGCTCGCCCGTGCCCTGGCCCGCGTTCGTTTCGACAACGGTGATCGTCGCGATTCTGTGGGCGGCGCTGGGCAGCTTCGTCGGGCTGCTCCTCGCGACCGGGCTGCCGCGGCTCCACCATCCGGTGTTCGCGGTCGAAGGGTTTGAGCGACTCTGGGACGAGCGCTTCTTCCTGCTGGTCGAGGCGCGCGACCCGCGCTTCGACGCGGACGCAACCGCGGCGCTCCTCGCAGCGCTTGGCGCGACGGGGATCGACGCCGCATGAGAGCGCTTTCCCTGCTGCTCGCGCTCGCGGCCTGCGACGCGGCGACCGAGCGCTCGGTGTCGAGCGACGGAGTGCGCCACGCGCGTCTCCTGCCGCCGCCCCCCGGCGCGGTCGCGCGAGGCGCAGCGGCTGTCCGCGCCGACCTGAAGCAGCCGCGCGCGCTATCCGCCGCCGTCGGCGCAAGCGGCTTTCGCGACTTCTGCGCCGCCTGCCACGGCGCCGAGGGACGCGGCGACGGCATCGTCATCCGCTACGGGCTCGCGCAGCCGCGCCCGCTCCAGGAGGTCGACCGCAGCCCCGCGCGCACCATCGCGGTGATCACCCGCGGCTATCGCACCATGCTGCCGATGGCGGGGCAGATCACCCCCGCCGAGCGCTGGGCGATCGCCGCGCACGTCGCGCGGCTGCCCCGATGATCGCCGTGATCCTCTCGCTCGCGACCGCAGCAACGGTGGCGGCGGGGTTCGCGTTCGCCGACGACGCGTTGCTCGCCGCATGGCGACTCGCGGTGACGCTGACCGGGGGTATCGCGGTCGGCGCGCTCGGGCTGCTCGCGATCGGACGGCTGCTCGCCAACGACTGGCATGACGCGATCAAGGACGAGCTGCTGCCGATGGCGGCGACCGCGCCGCTCCTCGCGATCCTCGCCGCGCCGCTGATCCTGGCCGCGCCGGACACGCCCGCCGCGCTGTTCGGCGAGGCGCTGACGCCTGCGCGCGCCGTGTGGTTCCAGCCGGAAGCGCGGCAGTGGCGGCTGGCGGTCTGCCTTCTCGCCTGGCTCGTCGCGACCGTGCTGCTGGTCCGCTCGGAGCGGCACGCGGCCGCGGCGATCGCGCTTGCGCTGACGGTCGCGGGGGCGCTGGTCGCGACGGTCGATTGGGTCATGGTCGCGCAGCCTTTGTGGTGGTCGAACCTGCTGCCCTTCTGCGTCTCGGTGACCCAGCTCGGCGGCGCGCTGGCGCTCGCCTATGTCGTCAATCTCCTCCAGCGCGAGACGCTGGACGATGCGCCCGGACGCAGCCTTGCATCGGGACTGGTCGCGCTGGCCCTCCTTGGTCTGTGGGTGTGGTACGCGCAGTTCCTGACCGCTTGGAACGGCGACTTGCCCGCGGAGGCGCGCTGGTACGCCGCCCGGATGGGGCCGGGCGCGCCGCTCCTCGCCGCCGCCGCGGCAGCGCAGGCGGCGGGGGCGGCGGTGCTGGTCGTGCTGTCGCGCAAGAAGTGGACGATGCTCGCCGCCGCGGCGCTGATGCTGTTCGCCTACGTCGCGCACGGGCTATGGCTGCTGCGGCCTGCGCGGATGAACCCGGCGACGCCGCTTGACCTCGCGGTGCTGGCGGGCGTCACGGCGCTGTGGCTGGCATGGCTCGCATGGGCCGCGGCGCTCCACGACCGCCGCCGCGCGCGTTAGGCTCGCTGCGCGCGTCCGGCGGGGCGCACCAGCGCCGCCACGGCGCGCAAGCCGACCGCGAGGAACAGGAACAGCCCCGGCACCCACATCAACAGCCCGCCCAATTGCTGATCGGCGAGCGGCGTCATCCCCCAGGCCGCGGTCGTCAGCAGGTGCGGCGCGAACAACGGCGTGGGCGCGAGCGCGAGCACCGCGCCCAGCAGCCCCATCCCGATCGACGCCGCCGCGCCCGCCAGGAGCGCGCGCCCGGCCTGCTCGGCACGCGCGTGGAGCAGCGTCGCCCACAGCCACAGCGCGCTGCCGAACAGCGTCAGGTGCATCGCCCAGTAGAGCGCATCGCTCGCAAAGCTCGCCGCATACGGCGCAGGCAGATGCCAAACCCACACCGCCAGCGTGAACGCCGCCGCCGCGGCGAGCGCCCCCCGCGCCCGCGGCAGCGCGCTCGCAACGAGCGGCGCGGCGACGAGCAGCAGGATCATATGCTGCGCCACCCGCGCCGAGAACAACGACACCGACAGCGCGCACAGCGGCGACACCAGCGCCGCCGCGGTCACCGCCCAGCCGCAAGCCGCCGCCGTCACCGGGCGCCTGCTCCGCCGCAGGACGACAAGGTGAACCCCCGCCGAGAGCGCAAGCGCGACCAGCAGCACCGGGTCGAGATTGAACCGCCCAGCCAGCGCCCCAGGCAGCGGCGGCGCTCCGCAATAAGGGAAGGTGATCACCGGCGCGCTCCCGCTTGTTCGCGTGGTGACGCTTTAACCGTGCGCGCCCCTGGGGTCGAGACCGGTCAGGTCGAGGCAGTCGACGCAATCCGATCAGACAGCAAAAAGGCCAGCGCCGTAGCGCTGGCCCTATCTGGTGCGTACCTGACGCTTGTTAACCGCCAGACCGCGATCTCTGAGGTACCTAGATTAGCCGACTTTCTGCAGTCGTCAAGCCGCGAAAACAGCTGGCGGTCGAGGACTCCAATGTGGATCATTCTCCGCTTGAGCCCGGCGGCGAGTCGCCGATGGTGGCTGGAAAATGGGGGAATTCGCGTGGTTGACTGGCGGCTCGGAGTCGATCTGGGAACCAATTCGCTCGGCTGGGCGGCCATCGGGCTGACGAAGCGGGGCGATGATCTTGAGCCGACCAGCATAATCGCCGCGGGCTCGCGCATCTTCAGCGACGGTCGCGATCCGAAGTCCGGCGCTTCGCTGGCGGTCGACCGCCGCGACGCGCGTGCGATGCGCCGCCGCCGCGACCGTTTGCAGCAGCGCCAGCGCGCGCTGATGAAGTATCTCGTCGACGACGACTTGTTCCCGGCCGACGTGGCCGAGCGCAAGAAGCTGGAGACGCTCGACCCGTTCGAGCTCCGCGCCCGCGCGCTCGATGAAGCGCTGCCGCTGCCGCATCTCGGCCGTGCGATCTGGCACCTGAACCAGCGCCGCGGGTTCAAATCCAACCGCAAGACAGACAAACCCGATGACGACGCCGGCAAGATCAAGACCGGCGTCGGCCGCCTGCGCGAACGCATGGAGGCGGACGGCGCGCGCACCTTCGGCGAGTGGCTCCACATGCGCCGCCGGCCGACCGAGGATCACCCCGACGGCCTCTCGGTCCGCACCCGCCTGCGCCCCGAGCAGGGCGAGGACGCGAAGGGAACGGGCTACGATTTCTATCCCGGTCGCGACCTCTTGGAGGACGAGTTCAACGAGATCTGGAACGCGCAGGCACCGCACCATCCGGACGTGCTCACGCCCGAGGTCCATGACCGCCTCTACGAGATCGTCTTCCACCAGCGCCCGCTCAAGCAGCCGCAGATCGGCACCTGCACCTTCGGCAACGGCGAGCCCCGCTTGGCCAAAGCGCACCCGCTGTTCCAGCGCCGCCGTCTGCTCGAGGAGGTCAACGCGCTCAAGATCGTCCGCGCGGGGCAGGTCGCAGAGCGGCTGACGCCCGAGCAGCGCGACATTCTCGTTCTGAAGCTCAAGGACAAGGCCAAGGTCGCCTTCGCGAGCCTGCGCAAGGCGCTTCGCCTCGACGAGGACGCCCGGTTCAACAAGGAGAGCGAGAACCGGACCGATCTGAAAGGCGATGAGGTCGCCGCGGTTATGGGCGCAAAGACTCGCTTCGACACACGCTGGCAGCACCTGACTCCCGACGAGCAGTGGAAGGTTGTCTTTGGACTTGAAGCGGTCGAGAGCGACGACCAACTCACCGCCTTCCGCACTTGGGTCGCCGAGTTATATGGCCTCACCCCGGAGCAGGCCGCCGCGGTCTCCAACGCTCGTCTGCCCCAGGGTTACGGCCGCTTCGGTAAAACCGTGACCCGCGGGCTCATCGACGCACTCACTCACGAGCGCGACGCGGACGGACGGGTGATCGTCTACAGCGAGGCGGTGGAGCGGCTCGGACTCCATCACAGCGATTTCCGCACAGGCGAGATCCGCGACGAACTGCCCTATTACGGTGAAGTTCTCGACCGCCACATCATGCCCGGCAGCGGAGACGCCTCCGAAACGGATATGATCAAGCGTGTCGGTCGCTTGACCAATCCGACCGTCCACATCGGCCTCAACCAGCTCCGCCGCACCGTAAACGCGCTCATCACGCGCTACGGCCCGCCCGCCGAGATCGCGATCGAGCTCGCTCGCGAATTGAAGCTTACGGACGAGGAGAAGAAGAAGCGCAATCGCGAGAACAACGACAACCGGCTTGCGGCGGAGAAGCGGTCACAAAAGCTGCTCGGGGTCGACGACCGGGGCGAGCAGATCGGTTGCAAGATCGCCGACGATACCGGCGCGAACCGCGCGCTGCTGAAACTCTGGGAGGAGCTGAACCCGGGCAATATCGCCGACCGCCGCTGCATCTACACCGGCAGGCAGATTTCGATCGACATGCTGTTCAACGGCGAGGTCGAGGTCGACCACATCCTTCCGTTCACCGCGACGCTCGACGACAGCAACGCCAACAAGATCGTATGTACGCGTGAGGCGAACCGCTTGAAACGCAAACGCTCGCCGTTCGAAGCCTGGGGTCACACCGAGGAGTGGGAGGAGATCGCCTCTCGAGCCGCCCGCCTGCCGCGCAACAAGCGCTGGCGGTTTGAGCCCGACGCAATGACGCAGCAGCAGGAAAAGGGCGACTTCCTCGCGCGGCAGCTCGTCGACACGCAATACCTGTCTCGCCTCGCTCGCGAGTATCTGGCCTCGCTCTACCCGGACAAGGGCGAAGGCAGCAGCAACGTGTGGGTCTCGCCCGGCCGCCTGACCGAAATGGTCCGCCGCAAGCTCGGGCTGAACGATCTGCTCCCCGACCACAATTTCGCGGGCGGCGCCGATCAGCCGAAGAACCGCCTCGACCATCGCCACCACGCCATCGACGCGATCGTCATCGCCATCGTCGACCGGTCGATGCTCCAGAAGATCGCGCGCGAGTCGGGCCTCGAAGGCGAGACAGGGCGCGAGCGGATCAAGATTCCGGAACCTTGGCACGGCTTCCGTAACGGCGTTGCCGATGCCGTTCGCGCGATTGTCGTCAGTCACCGTCCCGACCACGGCACCGCAGGTCACGGCGCCGGCTCGACCGCAGGGCGACTCCACAACGACACCGCTTACGGCCTGACCGGATCGACTGATCCGAAAGGGAACACCATCGTCGTCCGGCGGAAAAGCTTCGAGAGTCTCACGCCTGCCGACGTTCCATGCATCCGCGACCCGGACCTGCGCGCCGCGCTGCACGCCGCCATCAATGGATTGGACGGAAAGGCGCTGGCGTCCGCGCTCGCCGACTTCAGGCGCAAGGGCCCCGCCCAGTTCCGCGGCGTCCGCCGCGTCCGCGTGACCGAGCCGCTCACGGTTATTCCGATCCGCGACCGCGAAGGCCGTGTGTACAAAGGCTACAAGGGCGATTCCAACTACCGATACGACATCTGGGAGATGCCCGACGGCAAATGGCGGGCCAGTGTCGTCTCAATGTTCGACGCCCACCAGCCAGGTGAGCAGCCCCGCCCGCATCCTGCCGCTCGCCGCATCATGGGGCTACACCGCGACGACATGCTCGCGATCGAGCGCGACGGCAGTCCGCGCGAACTCGTGCGCATCGTCAAGTTTTCGGAAAAGCAGTTCGCCGTCGCGCCACCGAACGAGGGCGGCGCGCTCAAAGCGCGCGACGCCGACAAGAGCGATCCGTTCAAATACACCTATCCGTCGCCGAATACCTTGAAGGCGTGGCGTGCCCGTAAGGTTGGTATCGACGAGATCGGCCAGGTCCGAGACCCCGGCTTTGGTGCCCGCACCCGTCGTCGCCCCACCCGTCCAAAAGCGGCCGAGTAGCAGGTGGAGCGGATCGTCGACATCGCCATCGACGGCCGTCACCTGTCCGCGCACCGCGGCTTTCTCATCGTCGCCGAGGGCCGGGTGGAGGTCGGCCGCGTTCCGCTCGACGATGTCGCGGCGGTGATCGTCCACGCCCATGGCGTCACCTGGTCGACCAATCTCGTCGTCGCGCTCGCCGAGCGCGGCGCGATCCTGCTGCTGTGCGGCTCCAATCACTCGCCGGTCGCGGTCTGCCTGCCGCTCGACGGCCACCATGCGCAGAACGGCCGGATGCGGGCGCAGTGGGAGGCGGGCAGGCCCTTGTCCAAGCAGCTTTGGCGCCGCTTCGTGGTCGCCAAGATCCGATGGCAAGCGGCGGCGCTGGCCGCGACCGGCAAGCCGCACTTCGCCTTTGAACACCTCGTCCGCCGGGTCGGCTCGGGCGATCCCGACAATGTCGAGGCGCAGGCCGCGCGCCGCTACTGGCCGCTGCTGATGGGCCAAGACTTTCGCCGCGACCGCGACGCTGCCGGAGCAAACGCGCTGCTGAACTACGGCTACGCGATCCTGCGCTCGCTATGCGCCCGCGCGGTCGTCGCGGCGGGCTTGCACCCGTCGATCGGCGTCCACCACGCCAATCGCGGCAACCCCTTTGCGCTCGCCGACGATGTGATCGAGCCGTTCCGGCCGCTCGTCGATCTGCTCGCGCTGCGCCTGCTCGCCGAGGGCGCGACCGGGGTCACGCCGGAAGCGAAACGCGCCTTCGCCCGGCTGATCGCACTCGATCTGGCGGGCGAAGCGGGAACGACGACGCTGACCAACGCGGTCGCGCGAGTCGCGCAGACGCTCGCGACCTCGTTCCAGACCGGCCGCGCGGCCGATCTCTGGCTTCCGGAGCCGCCCTCGGCGCTCGAGATCGCGGGGATCGGCCAGCTCCTGGCCGATCCGTGACCGGGACTCAGCTGAGCGGCTATCGCCTGATGTGGATCTTCGTCATGTTCGACCTGCCGGTCACCACGAGAGAGCAGGCGCGCGCGGCGACGAAGTTTCGCGAATATCTGCTCGACGAGGGCTTCGAGAAGAGCCAATTCTCGGTCTACGCGCGTTTCTGCAACGGCAAGGAACATGTCGAGGCGTACCTCAGGCGAATCGAGTCGCACCTGCCGGAGAAAGGCGATGTCCACATCCTCACCTTCACCGACCGTCAATACGAGAACATCGTCCGCTTCTCGGGCCAGAGGCGAAGAAGGACGCGCAAAAACCCGGATCAACTGGCGCTATTCTAGTGATTCGCGGCGATTCGGGATGGTGCAGATGTGCCGTTATCCGTTGAGGACCAACGGGATAACGGCACATCCGTCATAGCCGCTCAGAGATCGCGGTCCAACGGCAACCGCGAGCGCGCTGGAGGCGGCGCTGACTGCGTCATAGCCGCTCAGAGATCGCGGTCCAACGGCAACCGACCGGGGCCCACGGTGATGCGGGCCGGTGTCATAGCCGCTCAGAGATCGCGGTCCAACGGCAACCTTGCCGACGCCGTTGCGCTCGCCTGCGTCGTCATAGCCGCTCAGAGATCGCGGTCCAACGGCAACTCGTCATTCTTGCGGACGATGCCGACGCCGGTCATAGCCGCTCAGAGATCGCGGTCCAACGGCAACGGCGGGGAGACGGTGAAGGCGTAGGACCCGGTCATAGCCGCTCAGAGATCGCGGTCCAACGGCAACCGCGGATCGCGAGTGACGCCCGCGGGCGAGGTCATAGCCGCTCAGAGATCGCGGTCCAACGGCAACCCGCCGCCGATGCTTCCGAGCCGTCCCGCGGTCATAGCCGCTCAGAGATCGCGGTCCAACGGCAACTCGCCGATCGTGTCGATCGAGCCGATCCCGGTCATAGCCGCTCAGAGATCGCGGTCCAACGGCAACACTCCCTCGGGCGACGGGGCGACGGCCCAAGTCATAGCCGCTCAGAGATCGCGGTCCAACGGCAACAAAGGATGCGCCGGACCCCACGCCTTCTGCGTCATAGCCGCTCAGAGATCGCGGTCCAGCGGCAACTGGCGACACCTGGTGCGACACGACCAACGTGTCATAGCCGCTCAGAGATCGCGGTCCAACGGCAACCGATGCGACGCCGGGTAGCTCGTTTCGGTGGTCATAGCCGCTCAGAGATCGCGGTCCAACGGCAACGCACGTGATTACGAGGTCGCCCCGGTTTCGGTCATAGCCGCTCAGAGATCGCGGTCCAACGGCAACCTACCGGTTCGACGAGGAGAAGGCGGGCCGGTCATAGCCGCTCAGAGATCGCGGTCCAACGGCAACAACAAGGTCGTCGTATCCGCTCCCTGCTCCGTCATAGCCGCTCAGAGATCGCGGTCCAACGGCAACCCCTGACGACGCCCGGTCGCGCGGTGCGCTGTCATAGCCGCTCAGAGATCGCGGTCCAACGGCAACAGACTGTGATCGCGCTATCTGCGACGCCCTGTCATAGCCGCTCAGAGATCGCGGTCCAACGGCAACCTACCGTGACCGCATCCCTGCGATCGCGGAGTCATAGCCGCTCAGAGATCGCGGTCCAACGGCAACGAGAACGCGACGACATGCGCGCCCGGTTTGGTCATAGCCGCTCAGAGATCGCGGTCCAACGGCAACCGGCTC
>SXHP01000044.1 GCA_005773165.1 Sphingomonadales bacterium
GCGCTGTCGGTCCCCCAGCGCGGCGACCGCCGCCGCCTGATGGAGCAGGCGCAGCGCAACGCGAAGGAAGCGCTCGAACGCCGCCTCGCCGAATCGACCACCCAGGCGACGCTGCTGCGCGAAGTCGCCGACCTGTGCGACCTCGCCGAGCCCCCCGCGCGCATCGAAATCTCCGACAACGGCCACATCCAGGGATCGAACGCGGTCGGCGCGATGGTCGTCGCGGGGCCGGAGGGGTTCCGCAAGGGCCAGTACAGCAAGTTCAACATCAAGCAGGCGGCGACGGACGACGACTTCGCGATGATGCGCGAGGTTCTCACCCGCCGCTTCGCCCGCGCGCAGGCCGAGGACCCCGACCGCGACGGCGACACCTGGCCCGATCTCGTCCTGCTCGACGGCGGTCGCGGCCAATTGAACGCCGCCAAGGCTGTGCTCGAGGACCTCGGGATCGAGGACGTGTGCATGGTCGGCATCGCCAAGGGTCCGCACCACGGCCGCGAGGGGCGAGAGGTGTTCCACCTTCTCGACGGCCGCGAGTTCCAGCTCCCCGTCAACTCGCCCGTCCTCTTCTACCTCCAGCGCCTTCGCGACGAGGTCCACCGCTTCGCGATCGGCGCGCACCGCGACAAGCGCGCCAAGGCGATCGGCGCATCCCCGCTCGACGAAGTCCCCGGCATCGGCCCCGCGCGCAAGAAGGCGCTGCTGATGCACTTCGGCACCGGCCGCGCGGTGCGCAACGCGAGCCTGGCGGACCTGCAGCAGGCCCCGGGCGTCTCGGCGGCGGTGGCGCAGCAGGTGTATGACTTCTATCACGCGCGTTGACGGGTGCAGTTGCGCGGACCATCTTCGCGGAGGAGGATCGGATGAACGCACAGGTGAAGCTCAAGGGCGTACCGATCGACGAAACCGTGGTCGCCGAGGCGAACGCGCGCGGTATCGACGTGGTCGGTGCCTGCGAGGCGGGCTTGCACACCGCCATCCGACGCGCAGCCGATCCCCGGTCGGCGGAGGAGAAGCGCGCCGCCGATGCGAAATGGGCTGAGGAGAACCGTGCGGCGATCGAAGCGTCGAACCGCTGGGTGGAGGAGCACGGACTGCCGCTCGCGCGCTATCGCCTGTTCTGAGTGGCGTTCCTAGACGTCTATGAAGCTCGCGATCATGGCGGTCTGTGGCTGGACTGTCAGGCGAATCGCTTGTCACATCTGTCACATCGCTTCGTCGTACCGCTGGTCGAATCACAGGATGCGCCCCGGCCATTAGTGTCTGGCCTCAACCCAGAACTGTTGGTGCGGGAGACGCGGCACGTCATGCTGACGCAGTTCGCGGGAGCAGTGCCCGTCGAAGAATTAGGGCGACGCGTCGCCACGCTGACCGATAAGGACCATCGAATCGTTCACGCGATCGACACGCTGATCGGCGCGGCATAGCCGTTAGCCGGAATGGGCTCGGCAGCGATTTGTTCACCCTGTCCGGTTACCCTCCGGGCATGACCCACGTCTTTCTCACCGTCGACACCGAGTTCGCATGGCGGCATCATGTCGCCGGGCTCGACGCCGACGCGATCTATGCCCGGTCGATCGAGCCTGCGGGGGTCGGGCTCTCCTTCCAGCTCGCGCTGCTGAAGCGGCATGGGCTCAAGGCGTGCTTTTTCGTCGATCCGATGCCCGCGCTGATCTTCGGCCTCGATCCCGTCCGCCGGATGGTATCGACGATCCTGGACGCGGGTCAGGAGGCGCAGCTCCATCTCCACCCCAATTGGACCGGCGCGTGCCTTGGCGACCGGGGCGCGGCCTGTGCCCGCTTCGAGATGATCGACTACGATCTCGATGCGCAGCGCGATCTGATCCTGGGGGCGGCCGAGCTCCTCGTCGCCGCGGGCGCGCCCAATCCGGTCGCCTTCCGCGCGGGCGCTTACAGCGCCAACGACGATACGCTGGCGGCGCTGGCGCAGCTCGGCTTCGTCTATGACAGCAGCCACAACGGCGCGGCGTCCCCCTGGCCCAGCCAGATCGGGCTGCCCGCCCGGACGATCGCCCCGGTCTGGCGCGGCGTCACCGAAGTGCCGGTGACCGTGATCGAGGACGCGCCGGGCAATCTGCGCACCTTTCAGCTCTGCGCGCTATCCGCGGCCGAGGCGCGCGACGCGCTGGAGCATGCCGCCATCAACGATCACGCCGCGGTGACGATCGTCAGCCACGGCTTCGAACTCGCAAACCGCGCGGGGCTGCGCGCCAATGCGGTCCACGTCCGCCGGTTCGAACGGCTGTGCGAGATGCTGGACGAGCGCCGCGACCAGCTCCCCACCGCGCACTTCAGGGACCGTCCGGACCTTTCGCTCGGCCGCGACGACGCGCCGCTCGGCCCCAACATGCTCCGCACCCGCTGGCGCCAGGCGGAGCAATTGTGGTCGAACATGATCGAAGAGCGGGTGCGTTGACCGCGCCTCAGGCGTTCGAATCGCCCCTGCGGCTGGAGATCGGCGCGCGCACCCTGGCGACCATCTCGCGGCGCATCCTGCGGGTCGCCTGGTCGCTCGACGACGTGCTGGCGGGGCGCGTCCGCCCGCTGCCGCCGATCGGGCAGGCGGACGGCTATCTGCTGACCTCGGTGCCCGAAGCGCTGCTCGACGCCGTCCGCATCGGCGGGATGGTCGCCCACGTCCGCCAGCGCTACTGCCGCTGGCACGTCGATCTCAGCGTCGGCCACGCCGCCTGGAGCGCGGGGCTGTCGGCGAACGCGCGCGCAGGGCTGCGCCGCAAGGCCAAGCGGCTGACGGCGGCGGGCGGGCTCGACGCCCGCGCCTATCGCACGCCCGACGAGCTGGCGCAGTTCTACGCGCTCGCCCGGCCGCTGTCGGCGATGACCTATCAGGAGCGCCTGCTCGACGCAGGCTTGCCCGACACCGACGCCTTTCGGGTGCTCACCGCGCTGCTCGCCGGTCAGGACGCGGTGCGCGCATGGCTGCTGTTCCACGCCGGGCAGCCGATCGCCTATCTGTGGTGCGCCGCGGAAGGGGAGACGCTGCGGTACGACTACGTCGGCCACGACCCCGCCTTCGCGCATCTGTCGCCCGGGGCCGTGCTCCACGCGGAGGCGCTGCGGCGGCTGTTCGACGATCGCTTCGCGCGTTTCGACTTCACGGAAGGCGAGGGGCAGCACAAGCGGCAGCTGGCGACCGGCGGGACGCCCTGCGCCGACCTCCTCCTGCTGCGGCCGACCCTCGCCAACCGCGCGGCGTTGCTCGCCTTCGCGGGGTTCAACGGCGCGGTGGCGGCGGGAAAGCGCGTCAGCCGCGGCGGCGTCGCGAAGCGGCTCGGAGACCGGTTGCGCCGCGCCTGAGTTGCGCACGAGCCGACCATCGGGGAGAAGCGCGCCATGCACCTCTCGGCCCCCGCCATCGTTCTCGCGGTCCGCGCGCATGGGGAGCATGGCGCGGTGGTGCGCGCGCTGACCCGCGACGACGGGGTGCAGCCCGGCTATGTCCGCGGCGGCCGGTCGCGCGCGCTGCGCCCGGTGCTCCAGCCGGGCAATCTCGTCGCGGGCGAGTGGCGCGCGCGCACCGCCGAACAGCTGCCCGCGCTCACCGTCGAGTTGAGCCAGACGCTCGCCCCGCTCCATGCCGAGCCGCTCGCCGCCGCGGCCATCGCCTGGGCCACCGCGCTCACCGTCCAGGCGCTGCCGGAGGGACAGGCGTACCCCCGCGTCTTCGAGGCGCTGGCGGGCCTGCTCGGCGCGGTGGAGGCCGCGCCCTCCGCGCGCGGCTGGGCGGGGAGCCTCGCCCGCTTCGAACTGCTGCTGCTCGCCGAGCTCGGCTTCGGCCTCGCCCTCGATCGCTGCGCTGCGACCGGCCGCGCCGACGATCTCGCCTTTGTCAGCCCCAAGAGCGGGGCTGCGGTGTCGCGCGGCGCAGCGCAGGGCTACGAGGACCGCCTCCTGCCGCTCCCCGCCTTTCTGCGCTCCGGCGGCGGCGATGCGTCGTGGGACGACATCTTCGCCGCGCTCCGCATCACCGGCCGCTTTCTCGAGCGCGACCTGCTGACCGGCCGCGCTGCCGACGTCCTCTCCGCCCGCGAACGGCTGGTCGACCGGCTCAAGAGAGCGGTTGCGTAGAGGGGCTTGCGTGACGGGCTTGCGTGACTGGGGCGCACCCGGCAATGCGCGGCCGAACGGAGTAGAGCATGCCCTTGATCGCGATCCTCGCCGGTGACGGCATCGGCCCCGAAGTCACGCGCGCCGCGCGCGCGGTGCTCGAGGCGCTCGATCTCGGCCTCGCCTTCGCCGAAGCCCCGGTGGGCGGCGCGGCCTACCGCGTCGCGGGGCACCCGCTTCCGCCCGACACGCTTGACCTCGCGCGCCGCGCCGATGCGGTGCTGTTCGGCGCGGTCGGCGACCCCGCCTTCGACGCGCTCGAACGCGACCTGAGGCCCGAGCAGGCGATCCTGGGCTTGCGCCGCGAACTCGGGCTGTTCGCCAATCTGCGCCCCGCGCGGCTGTTCGCCGGGCTGGAGGACGCCTCCTCGCTGAAGCCGGAGATCGCGCGGCGGATCGACATCATGATCGTCCGCGAACTGACCGGCGACATCTACTTTGGCGACAAGGGGATGCGCGTCACCAGGACGGGCCTGCGCGAAGGCCACGACCTGATGCGCTACGACGAGGTCGAGATCGCGCGCATCGCCCGCGTCGGCTTCGAAACCGCAAAGGGCCGCTCGGGCCGCCTGCTCTCGGTCGACAAGGCCAACGTTCTCGAAACCTCGCAATTGTGGCGCGACGTGGTGAACGAGGTCGCGCGCGATTACCGCGAGGTCGCGCTGACCCACATGTACGTCGACAATTGCGCGATGCAGCTGGTCCGCGATCCCGGCCAGTTCGACGTGATCGTCACCGGCACCCGGGTCGGCGACATCCTGTCGGACCAGGCGTCGATGTGCGTCGGATCGATCGGGCTGCTGCCGTCGGCGTCGCTCGATAGCGAGGGCAAGGGGCTGTACGAGCCGATCCACGGCTCGGCGCCC
>SXHP01000339.1 GCA_005773165.1 Sphingomonadales bacterium
GACCAAGGAGCAGGCCGAGGGCTTCTACGCGGTCCACAAGGAGCGGCCGTTCTTCAACGATCTCGTCTCGTTCATGATCTCCGGCCCCGTGGTCGTCCAGGTTCTCGAGGGCGAGGACGCGGTGAAGAAGAACCGCGACATCATGGGCGCGACCAACCCGGCGAACGCCGATGCGGGCACGATCCGCACGGAGCTGGCGGAGTCGATCGAGGCCAATTCGGTCCACGGGTCGGACTCGGATGAGAACGCCGCAACCGAGATCGCGTACTTCTTCAAGCCCGAAGAGATCGTCGGCTGATGTGGAGCGTCCGCCGCGCCGCAGCGGCGGACGCCCCGGCGCTCGCGCTCGTCGCGGGCGCGACCTTGCTCGAGACGTTCCATGCGACGATTCCGGTCGCCGACATGGTGGCGCACGTGACGGGGAAGAGCAGCCCGGACGTATTCGCCGAATGGGTGGCCGATGCGTCATCGGCCGTCTTCTACGCGGGCGCAGACGGCACGGGTGCGCCGCTCGGCTATGCGGTGCTGACCACGCCCGACTTCCCCATTCCGACCGACCCGCACGACATCGAGCTGCGCCGCATCTACACCCTCGCGGCGACTCACGGCGCCGGTCTGGGCAAGGCGCTGATGGCGGCCGCACTGGACGAGGCGCGGAATCGCAGCCGCAAGCGCGTTCTGCTCGGCGTACATCCGGGCAACAGCCGCGCGCGCAGCTTCTACGAGCGCGTCGGCTTCCGAGTGATCGGCGAGCGCGTTTTCACCGTGGGCGCATCGCGGTTCGTCGACCCGATCTACGCGCTGAACCTCTAGCTTGCCGGCTTCTCGCGAGCCCAGATCGCGTCGACCTGCGCTTGGCTGCCGCCGCGTTCGCGCAGCCGCATGCTCTCGAAGCGCAGGGAACGCCCTTGCAGCAGGCGTCCTTCGGTGCGCCACACCACGTCGTAGATGCCGGTAGCGGTCCGCCGCGCATCGCCGTCGATGAAGGTGACGGTGATCACCGCGGGCACGCGGCCGGAGCGGTCGTCCGCGCCGCCGTCCGTCACCTTCAGCAGCGCCTTCTCGATCGGTCGCACCGCCACCACCGGGTCGGCGGGCGGGTGGACCACCTCGCTAGCCAGCGCCCTAGGCCATGTAATCACGGCGTCGCTGATCTCGTGCCCGCGATCGCTCAGCAGCAGCTCGCGCCCGTCATCGCGCGGCGTTGCGACCAGGTCGGCGCGGCTCCGCGCCTTAGCCTCGGCCTGGATTGTGGCGGCCTTTTCGGCCTCGTCGGCGCGCTGCTCGGACCAGCCCTGCCACAGGCTCAGCGCCGCGATCAGCACGCCCGCGACCGCGACCACTTCGGCGAGCGTCACCCAGCGCCGCCGCGTCGCCGCCGCTTCCTTGCGCTCCTCGCGAGTCTCCGTCACCGCCCACCTGCCTCGAGCAGCCGCCGCGGCGCGACCATCTCCCAGCTTTGTGCGATCCGGTCGCCGACGCGGTCCCAGTCGGTGTCCTCCCGGTCGAGGCGCATAGCGACCCAGCCGGAAGGGCCGAGATAGGGCGGGCTGAAGTAGCAGTCGGGGTCCATCTCGATCAGCATCGCCTGTTCCTCGCGGTCGGCGGTCTTGACGATGACCACGGTCTCGCCGTCGCTGTGATGGTTGTGCCAGAAATAGGCGAAGAAGCGGCCCTTGGCGATGTGGAAGCCGGGCGAGCCGTGGCTCAGGCGCTCGGCGGTTTCGGGCAGCGCGAGCGCCAGCTTGCGGATGCGTGCGAGCTGAATGTCCGGATCGGGAGTCATCGTGTCAGCCATTCTGCCAGTACGCGCGGGTAAAGGCGATGCTCCTGCGCGAGCACGCGCGCGGCGAGGATGTCGGGTGTGTCACCTGGGAGAACGGGCACCTCGGCCTGGCCGAGCACCTCGCCGCCGTCGAGCTCCTCGGTTACGAGATGGACCGAGCAGCCGTGGCGCGTGTCGCCTGCGGCGAGCGCGCGGGCGTGGGTGTCGAGGCCCTTGTGCAAGGGGAGGAGCGAGGGATGTATGTTGGCGATGGCACCACGCATCTTTTCGATGAACTGCGGCGTCAGCAGGCGCATATATCCGGCGAGAGCGACCGCTTGCACGTCATACTTGACGAACTCTGCGAGGAAGGCGTCTTCCATCGCGCGCTTGCCGATGCCGCGAGGCGACAGAGCGAAGGTCGGGATGCCGCGCGCGGCGGCCCAGGCGAGTCCGGGAGCCTCCGGGTTGTCTGATGCGACCACCACCACCTCATAGCCGCGCGCCTGCTCCACCAGCGCCATCATGTTCGAGCCGCGGCCGGAGATGAGGACGGCGACGCGAGGTGCGGGTGGCGCCGTCACCGAAGACCTCCGTCAGCCCGGCCCTCTGCCGGGGTCCAGGGTGCAGCGAGCGAACCCCTCACGCTTCGAGCGTTATAGCTTGCCGACCGCTGGACCCCGGCACAAGGCCGGGGTGACGAACGGTCACGCCGCATGCGTGGCGGTCCAGTCGGCGCGCGCGCTCCACGTCTCGACCGAACCCCTCACGGTGCAGCCGCGCGCACCCGCCTCCACGCGGCCGATGCGCAGCACCGTCTCACCCGCCGCCGCAAGGTCGGCCGCGACGGGATCGGCCGCGTCAGCCGCCACGATCACCGCCATGCCGACCCCGCAATTGAAGGTCCGCGCCATTTCGTCGGGCTCGATCGCGCCTTGCGACTGGAGGAAAGCCATTAGCCGCGGCTGCTCCCAGGCATCGGCGTCGATCACCGCATGCGCCTCGGCAGGCAGGACCCGCGGCACGTTCTCGAGCAGCCCGCCGCCCGTGATATGCGCCAATCCCTTGATCCGCCCTTCCGCCAGCAGCGGCAACAGGCTGCGGACGTAGATGCGGGTGGGGGCCATCAGCCAGTCGATCAGCAGCCGGTCCTGGTCGAACAGCGCGGGGCGATCGAGCTTCCAGCCGCGGTCCGCCGCCAAGCGCCGGACCAGCGAGAAGCCGTTGGAATGGACCCCCGATGACGCCAGCCCCAGGATAACGTCACCCGCGCCTATCGCCGCTCCCGTCAGCACTTGGGTACGTTCGACCGCGCCAACGCAGAACCCTGCGAGGTCGTAATCGCCGTCAGCGTACATTCCCGGCATTTCGGCGGTCTCACCACCGATCAGCGCGCATCCGGCCTGCTTGCAGCCCTCCGCGATCGACGCGACGACGCGTTCGGCGACGCCCTGATCCAGCTTCGCGGTCGCATAATCA
>SXHP01000340.1 GCA_005773165.1 Sphingomonadales bacterium
CCGATCTGGGGGCGGCCGTTGGGATAGCTGATCGCGGTCGTGATGTAGAAAGGGTCGGCCATGCGGGGGCTGGTAGAGCATCCGCCGGGCGAGGTGAAGCGGGGTTGGGCGCGGAAGGAGAGGCTAAGGAGAGGCGAAAACGATGTGCATGCGGTTCGCCCCGCCTGCTTTGGAAAGCGGGAATGTTCGGGCTGAACGGTCGACGGTGAGAAAGAACCGGACGACGCTGACGCCGGTTCTCCAACATTGCAAGGCGCTACCCCCGGAGCCGCGCGACCAGGCCCGCCATCTCGTAGACCGTGGCTTGGGGGTCGAGCGACAGACCGACCGCCGCCCCTGCAAGGTCGCGCGCGGCGGCGTGAGCGTCGAGCGCGGCGGTGAGCGCCGCGCCCCGGCGATCACGCGCGGCGCGGGCGATGAACGCGGGGACACGCTCTAGGAACGCCTCGTAGCGAGGTTGCGCGGCCTTGCCCGACAGCGCCTTGGCCAGCTTGACCCGGCGCGCGTTGGCGGGGTCGCCGTCGGCGGCGATCCCGGCGATGGCGGCATCGAGCCCCGCGACGTCGAGCCCGGCATAGCGAAGCGCTCGCCCCGGGGAGCCCTCTCCCGCGGCGACCAGCGCGTCGATCTCGGCGGCGGACGCCTCGGGCTGCGCGTCGCGGACGGCGGCGGTCATGTCCGCATCGCCGAGCGCTTCGAAGCGGAGCAGGCGACAGCGCGAGCGGATCGTCGGGAGCAGGCGACCGGGCGCGTGGCTGACGAGGAGGAAGGTGGTGCTGGCCGGCGGCTCCTCCAGGTTCTTGAGCAGCGCGTTAGAGGCGGGAGGCTCCAGGTCGTCGATGCTGTCGATGATGATCGCACGCCGAGAAGCAAGCGCCGGGGCCTTGCCGAGTATCGGGAGCAGCGAGCGAATCTGCGCGATGCGGATGCTCCTGGCGGGGATCTCGTCACCCTTCCTATCGGCATACGGCACGATCCGCGGCGGCTTGGAAGTGTCCCATACCTCACGCACGATCAGCTTGAAGTCCGGATGGCTGTTCGCAGCGATGAGCGGCGCATGACGCGCATCCTCGCCGAGCAACATGGCCCCCGCCTGCTTGGCGAAGCTCGCCTTGCCCACCCCCTCGGGCCCGGCGATCAGCCAGGCATGATGCAGCGATCCGCTCGCCAGCGCCGCCGTGAACGCGGTCTGCGCGGCGGCGTTGCCGCGCGGCGGCGTCATCGCGTCACCCGAACAAGGAGGTCAGCCCCGCCCAGGCGCGGCCGAAGAATCCCGCTTCCGCCACATCGGTCTCGGCGACGAGCGGAAGCCGCTGTTCGGGCATGTCGGGCGATGCGACGACGAGGTCGGCGATATGCTGTCCCGCCTTGATCGGCGCCTTGATCGGCCCCTGATAGACGACCTTCAGCGACATTTCGGGGACCGCGCCGGCGGGCAGCGTGACGGTCAGCGGCTTGGGCGCGACGAGACCCACGGTGCTCGCGTCCCCGAGTTGGACGTCGGCGACCTCGACCCGCTTGCCCTTGGCGACGATCGGCTTTGCCTGCCACGCGCGAAAGCCCCAGTTCATGAAGCTGACCGATTCGCTGATCCGTTGATTGAAGCTGGTCAGCCCGGCCATGACCATGACGAGCCGACGCCCGTTCTGCTCCGCCGATCCGGTGAAGCCGTAGCCCGCCTCTTCCGTATGGCCGGTCTTCAGACCGTCGGCCCCGGCGACGCGGCCGAGCAGCGGATCGCGGTTCGCCTGGGTGATCGCGGCGCCCTCGCCCAGCGTCTTGCCCCAGGTGAAGCTCGGCAGGCTGTAGAACTTCTTGTAGAGCTGCGGGTGGTTCTGGATCGTCGCGGTCGCCAGCTTCGCCAGGTCGCGCGCGGTGACATAGGTGACGCCCCCGTCCGGCCAGCCGTTCGAATTGCCGAAGTTGCTGTTCGTCAGGCCGATCTGTCGCGCCACCTGGTTCATCCGGTTGACGAAGCCCTCCTCCGTCCCCGAAATCCCTTCGGCGAGCACGACGCAGGCGTCGTTTCCGGACAGCGTGACGATGCCGTTCAACAGGTTCTCGACGCTGACGTTCTCGTTCACCGACAGGAACATCGTCGATCCCGCCTGGGGGCCGTGCCACTTCTGCCAGGTTTCCGGGCGGACCGGGAATTGCTGGTCGAGCTTCAGCTCGCCCTTCTTGATCATGTCGAAGGCGACATAGACCGTCATCATCTTCGCCATCGACGCGGGCGGCATGCGCCGGTCGGCGTCGCGCGCAAACAGGACGGCGCCGGAGGACAGGTCCTGCAGGAAGGCGACGGGCGCGGGCGTGGTGAACTGCGGCGCGGCCGCGACCGAGGGAACGGACGCGAGAAGGGCGACGAGCGAAGCGGCGAGCGGGGTCTTCATGGGTGAATCCGTGTATCGGAGAGCGGGATCATCGGCGCGCCATAACGAAGGGCGCGCGCGTCGTCACCTCAGCGCTCGACGGCATCGGCGAGGAGCCCGACGGAAAGCGCGTAGGAGTTCGAGCAATTATAATCGAGAATGACACGGTAATTGCCGGTGAGGAGATAGGCGGTCTTGCCCTGACCGTCGGGCTCGAACAGCGTCGCCATCGTGGTGGCGGACGGCCATGAGCCGTCCTGCGAGGCGACGCCGAGCGCCCGCCATTCGGCGATCGTCCGCCAGCCGCTGTGCCGGGCGAACACCCGCGGGCAGCGCGGCGAGACGAGGCGGTTGCGCGCGCTGCTCCGGTCGAGGCTCGAGGGGACGTCGACCGCGAGGCCCCAAGGCTCGCCCGCGCGCCAGCCAGCGCTCGCGAAGTAGTTGGCGATGGAGGCGAGCGTGTCGGGCTGGCTCGTCCAGATGTCGGCGCGGCCGTCGCCATCGCCGTCACGCGCCAGGCGGAGATAGACCGAGGGGAGAAATTGCGGATTGCCGGTCGCGCCCGCCCAGCTGCCCTTCAGCTGTTCGCGCGGGACGCCGCGATCGAGCATCCGCAGCGCGGCGATGAACTCGCCCTCGAACAGCGCGCGGCGGCGGCCGTCATAGGCGAGGCTGGCGAGGCTGCGGAGCAGATCGAAGTTGCCGGTGTAGCTGCCGTAATTGGTCTCGTGCCCCCAGATGGCGACCATGATCGACTGAGGGACACCCGTCTCCCGCTCGATCGCCGCAAGCCTGGCGCGTTGCGCCTGGTAGACGCGCTGGCCGCGGCCGATCCGCGCGGCGTCGACGTGCGCCGCCTTGTAGGGCGCGAACGGCGGCGACGCGGTGCTCGCCTCGTTGCCGGGCTGGGCCCGATCGAGCTGGACGACCCGCGGGTTGAGGGTCAGCGTCGGCGCAATCGCGTCAAAGGTGGCGGGCGACACGCCCTGCGCGATCGCAGCGCCGCGGACGCTCGCCAGATAGGCCCGGAAGCCTGCATCGTCCTGCGCCCGCAACGGCCCGGCGCCGCCCAGCATCGCCAAGGTCGCGACCACCGCGCCGCGTATCAGTTTTCCCCCGATCATCGCCGCGCCCTGCCATAGCGGGCGCTGCGGCGGAACCCCGCGTCGTCGCGGCGCTTGCACGCGGCGTCGCGACGCGGCTAACGGAAGCGGGCCGGAGGGATGGCCGAGTGGTGTAAGGCAGCGGTCTTGACA
>SXHP01000341.1 GCA_005773165.1 Sphingomonadales bacterium
CGACGCGCTGACCAACTACCTGACCGGCGCGGGCTACCCCGACGGCGACATGCGGTACTGGCCCGCCGACCTTCACCTGATCGGCAAGGACATTGTCCGCTTCCACGCGGTCGATTGGCCCGCGTTCCTCCTGTCCGCGGGGGTGGCGCTGCCCAAGTCGGTGTTCGGCCACGGCTTTCTGCTCCACCGCGGCGAGAAGATGTCCAAGACCGTCGGCAACGTCGTCGATCCGCAGGCGCTGGTCGCCGCCTTCGGGGTCGACGCGCTCCGCTATTTCCTGTTGCGCGACGTCAGCTTCGGGCAGGACGGCAGCTATTCGGCGGAGGCGATCGTCACCCGCGTCAATGCCGAGCTCGCCAACAGCTTCGGCAATCTGGCGCAGCGAACCTTGTCGTTCATCGCCAAGAACTTGGACGGCGTTCTTCCCGGCCACGGCACGCCCGCCGATGCCGACGGCATGCTGATCGAGGAGGTCGTCGTCGCCTGCGCCGCGCTCCGCTCAGCGTTCGAGGACCTCGCGCTCAGCCAGGGAGTCGAAGCATGGATGCGCGGCGTCTACGCCTGCAACCAATATATCGATGCGCAAGCGCCCTGGGCGCTCCGCAAGACCGATCCTGAGCGGATGCACGCGGTCCTGCGCACCCTGGTCCGCGCGATCCGCATGCTTGCGATCGCGATCCTGCCCGTGGTGCCCACCGCCGCCGCCAAGGTCCTCGACCAGGTGGGCGCGGAGGAGCGCGACCACGCCGCGGTCGACGACGACGGCTGGTACGACCGCGTCGCGGCGGCGGGCTTCCGCATCGCGCCGCCCACGCCGGTGTTCCCGCGCCTGGAACTCCCCGCGGACGCCGCCTGATGCTCGCCGACAGCCACTGCCATCTGAACTACAAGGGCCTGGAAGAACGGCAAGCCGAGATCCTCGCCAACGCCCGCGCCCGCGGCGTCACCGCGATGCTCAACATCGCGACCCGCGAACGCGAGTGGGACGCGGTGCTCGCCACCGCCGAGCGTGAGCCCGACGTCTGGGCGACGGTCGGCATCCACCCGCACGAGGCCGACGAGCACCCGCATGTGGACACCGCCAAGCTCGTCGCCCGCGCCCGCCATCCCCGCATCGCCGGCATCGGCGAAAGCGGCCTCGACTACTATTACGATCACTCCGACCGCGCCCGCCAGCAGGCGAGCTTCCGCGCCCACATCGCCGCCGCGCGGGAGGCGGAGGTTCCGCTGGTCGTCCACACCCGCGATGCGGAGGATGACACCTACGCGATCCTCGCGGAGGAGATGGGGAAGGGGGCCTATGCCGCGGTCATCCACTGCTTCACCGGCACGGCGGATTTTGCCGATAAGTGCCTGGAACTCGGTTTCTCCATCTCGATCTCCGGCATCGTCACCTTCAAGAGCGCTCGCGACCTTCAGGCGGTCGCTGCGCGGTTGCCGATCGAGCGGCTGCTGGTCGAAACCGACGCGCCGTTCCTCGCGCCCGTGCCCCATCGCGGCAAACCGGGCGAACCCGCCTTCGTCGCCGACACCGTCGCGTTCCTGGCGCAGCTCCGCGGCGACGAGGCGGGGGAGCTCGCCGCGCGCACCGCCGCCAATTTCCACGCCTTGTTCGCCAAGACGGCCCCGTGAAGGTCCGCATCCTGGGGTCCGGGACGTCCTCCGGCGTCCCGCGGATCGGCAACGACTGGGGTGCGTGCGACCCGGCGGAGCCGCGCAACCGTCGCACGCGCGCGTCGATCCTGGTGGAGCACGAGGGCGCGCGCGTTCTCGTCGACACCAGTCCCGACATGCGGCAGCAGCTGCTCGAAGCCGATGTCGCCACCTTGGACGCGGTCGTCTGGACCCACGACCACGCGGACCATTGTCACGGTATCGACGATCTGCGCCAGGTCTACCACGCCCTCGGCCGTCCGGTCCGCGGGCTGGCGCAAGCCGCTACGCTGGAAGCGCTGCAGACGCGATTCGCCTACGCCTTCACGGGTCGCGCCGAATATCCGCCGGTCGTCGCCGCGGAACTGATGCCCGGTTGCTGGACATGCGGCGGCGTGACGATCGACGTCGTCGAACAACCCCACGGCGGCATCGTCTCCGCCGGGCTGCGCTTCACCGCGAACGGCAGGTCTATCGGCTATGCTACGGACTTTCATGAACTGACGCCCGCCATGGCGGCGCTCTACGCAGGCGTCGACCTATGGATCGTCGACGCGCTCCGTCGCCGGCCGCACCCGTCGCATCCGGCACTCGATACCGTCCTGGCCTGGGTCCGCGACCTCGCCCCGGCACGCGCGATCCTGATCCACATGGATCAATCAATGGACTATCGCCAGCTCTGCGCGACGCTGCCCGCCAGCGTCGAGCCCGGCTATGACGGCCTGGAGATCGAGCTGTGACCGATCGCACGGCGGAGTTCGCTCTTTACGCGCTGATGCTCATCCTGCCGCTCGCCGCGCTGATCGCCCGACGGCCGCCGCTCGGCCGCACGCTGGTTCTGATTTTGGCGTGGATCGGCATCTTCGCGATTGGACTGCTTGTCGTCGGCCAGCGCGATCGGATCGGCGGCTTGTGGCGCGACCAAGCGGTGGAGGGTCGCGAGACCCGCATACGCATGGCGCAGGACGGGCATTTCTGGGCTGACGTGACGATCGACGGCGTGTCACGCCGCATGCTGATCGACAGCGGCGCAACCACGACCGCGATCTCGCAAAGCACCGCACGAGCAGCGGGCCTTGAGGGAGACAGTCCGTTTCCGGTGATCCTCAACACCGCCGACGGACAGGTCACGGCACGGACCGCGACGGCTGAGCGCGTCGTGATCGGCAGCGTCACCGCGCGCGACCTCCCGGTGGTCATGTCACCGGCGTTCGGGGAAACGGATGTGATTGGCATGAACTTCCTGTCGCGACTCGCCAGTTGGCGGGTGGAAGACCGCACCCTGATCCTGACCCCTTCAACTCCGGACTGACTTTACATAATGTACATTATCGGGCTTTTAGGTGTTGAGAAATGGTGACCCCGATCGATCGTCTGGTCACGATCATGGCGCGATTGCGTGACCCGAACGGCGGTTGCGAATGGGATCAGGCGCAAACCTGGGCGACCATCGCACCGTACACGATCGAGGAGGCCTTCCGCACGGCTCGGGAGACGGTCGAGGGGCTGCCTGCCGGCTTCCGCATC
>SXHP01000342.1 GCA_005773165.1 Sphingomonadales bacterium
CCCTGCACTCAAACTGCGGTAGCTGAACCGATACTCGTCAAAGCGCGAGCGCAGCCGCATCAAATTGCCCTACTGTTTGGAAAGACTCCGTCACTTTCGGATTTCAGTTGCAGTACTTTCCACTGCGCGGGATCAAGCATGCGCAGGCGTTTTCGAAATTGAGTCGGCGGAGAAGCCGGGCGCGACGATCGCGACCTTGCGCTTGCCCGCCCGCGCCAGCGCGACCAGCGTGTCGTCGGTCGCGGGCCCCAGCCACTTGGCGGGGCCGAACCGCGACTGGAACGCGACCGTCACCTCGCGCCCCAGCGCCTGCCCAAGCAGCCGGGCGGTCTTCTGGCAGTGGCAATGATAGGGATCGCCGAGCTCCAGCGTCCGTTTGGGCATGCCGTGAAAGCTCGTCACCAGCGCATCGGGCGCGAAGTCGAGCGTCGCGAGGCTCGTCTCGACCGATTCGGCGAGCGCGGCGATATACGCCGGATCGTCATGGTAGGGCGGCAGCGTCCGCACCGCGGGCTGCCAGCGCATCCGCGCGAGATGCGCGAACGCCTTGTCGTTGGCGGTCGCGGTCGTCGCTGCGCAATATTGGGGATAGAGCGGGGCGAGCAGGATGCGCTCGCAGCCGGCGTCCTTCATCGCCTGCACCCGCGCGCCGATCGCGGGATTGCCGTAGCGCATCGCCCAGTCGACCAGCACGCCAGGCCCGAACGCGCCCTGCAGCGCGTCCGACTGCGCGCGCGTGATCGCGGCGAGCGGGGAGCCGTCGTCACGCCACACCTGGGCATAGGCGTGCGCCGATTTCCTGGGCCGCGTCGTCAGCACGATGCCGCGCAGGATCGGCTGCCAGGCGAGTTTGGGCAGCTCGACAACGCGCGGGTCCGACAGGAACTCGGCGAGGTAGCGGCGGACCGATCGCGTGTCGGGACCGTCGGGGGTGCCGAGATTGATCAGCAGCACCCCGACGGTGGGCGCGGGGATCGGCGGGTGATCGGCGGGGGGAGTCATCGCGCCAGCCTTAGCGGAAGCGTGCGGGCGCGATAGCCGGTGCTCGCGAAAAGCGCGTTGGCGACCGCAGGCGCGACCGGGGGCACGCCGAGTTCGCTCGCCCCGCCGGGAGCCTCGTCGCTCGCGATCAGCTCGACGGTCAGGTCCGGCGTGTCGGCGAGCCGCGGCAACGCCAGCGCGCCGAACCCCCGCGCCTCGGCCAAGCCGTCCGCGAACCCGGTCGAGCCGCCGAGCGCGTGGGCGAGGCCGAAGATCAGCCCGCCCTCGATCTGCTGGCGCACCAGGTCGGGGTTGACCGTTCGCCCGCAGTCGACCGCCGCGACCAGCCGCTCGACGACGATCCGTCCCGCCTCCGCGCGCGCTTCGGCGAGCACGGCGATGTAGCTGCCGCGGAAGGCATAAGCTGCGATCCCCTGCCCGCTCCCCTGCACTCCGCCGTTCCACCCGCCCAGCGCCGCCGCGGTCGACAGGCAGCGCGCCAGCCGCGGCTCATGCCCCAGCATGCCGATCCGGAACGACAGCGGCTCGTTGCCGCCCGCGCGTGCGATCTCGTCGACGAAGCTCTCGGTGAAGAAGGCGGTGTAGCCGTGCGCGCCGCCGCGCAGATGGCCGGTGGGCACGCCGATGTCGGCCGGGTGGTGGTCTATCGCGACCGCGGGAATGCGGTACGGCGGCATCGCGCCCGCGACGGCGTAGCGGTCGCCCGCGCCGCCCGCGGCCAGCGCCGCCTCGGTGAACGCGCCGGGCACGAGCCGTCGCGCCAGCTCGCGCCCGGTCGACGGCGCGGCGATCGCCGCCCGCCAGCCGAGGATCGCGCCCGTGCCCGACAGCCGCGCGCTCATCCGCGCGCGCGCGGGCGGGCGATAGCGGTCGTGGAGCATCGCCTCGCCGCGAGTCCAGATCAGGCTGACCGGGCGCATCAGCTTGACCGCGAGCACCGCCGCCTGCTCGACGGCGTCGTGCTCCAGCGCGGCCCCGAACGATCCGCCGATCAGCAGCGGATGGACGATCACCGCGTCTTCGGACAGCCCCGCCGCGCGCGCCGCCGCCGCGCGGCAGGGGCCGGGGGCCTGCGTCGGCAGCCACAATTCGAGCCGCCCGTGGCGAAAGGCCGCGGTCGCGCTCGGCGTCTCGATCGCGGCATGGACGCCGAGGGCGGCCTGGTAGCGCGCCGTGATCTCGCGCCCGCCGGTCGCCGCCTCGCCGACCTCGGCGACCCGCTCCCCCTCCCCAGCCAGAGCCGCATCGAGCGCCGCGGCGATCGAGGCGGTCGACACCCGCTGCTCCCGCACCTCGAACCGCGGCTTCAGCGCCTCCAGCCCACGCTGCGCCGCCCAGCCGGTGGTCGCGATCGCCGCAGCCCAGCGGTCGGCGGTGACCACCTGGACGACGCCCGGGACCCGATCCGCCGCCGCGCGGTCCGCCGAGACCAGCCGCACCGTGCCGACCGGCCCCGCGCGCACCGCGGCGTGGATCATGTCAGGTAACCTGACATCTCCGGAGAAATTCGCCGATCCGTCGACCTTGGACGGCGCATCGATCCGCGCGACGGACTCGCCCATCAGCGCGCCCGCGCCGCCGACCCCGATCGGCAGCGGGTCGGGCACGGTTCCACGAGCCGCCTCCGCCGCCAGCTCGCCGAAACGCAGCCGCTTGGCGCCGTGGACGATGAACCCCGCGCGGGCGACGCACTGGTCCGCCTCGACGCCCCATCGCGCCGCCGCAGCCCCGGCGAGCAGCGCGCGCGCCGCCGCGCCCGCCTCGCGGCACGCTTCCTCGAACATCCGGACCGACGTCGACGCAGCGGTCAGCGTCACGCCTTCCCGCCGCGCCCATTCGCGCCGCACGCCCTCGGGCATCGCGCCGAGCGTGCCCTCGAGCAGTTCGTCGAGCCCCAGCGGGTTGGCGTAAAGCGGGTTGAGCGGCGCGGGTTCGACCCCAACCGTCCGCCAATCCGCGCCGAGCTCGTCCGCGACGATCTGCGGCAAGGCGGTCCAGCTCCCCTGCCCATGCTCCGCCTGCGGGACGGCGACGGTGACATGCCCGTCCTCGCCGATCTTGAGCCACGCCCCGAACGCATGCTCGCGCGGATTGAGCACCAGATTGGGCGCGTAGCGGCGCGGCCAGGCGGCGTAGGCGACGACCAGCCCGACGCCTGCGCCCCCGCCGATGAGGAGGTTGCGGCGGGTAATCGTCACGCCGCCCAGACGCCCCAACGGACTTCCACCGAATTCGTCACCCCGGACTTGTTCCGGGGTCCAGACCTCCACGAGCGAGGCCGCCGTTTGTTGAACCCTGGACCCCGGAACACGTCCGGGGTGACGGACGGCTCGGATCGAAGTGAGCGAACGTCACGCCTCAAGCCGCCTCCGCCGCCGCGACCGCCCGGTACTTCGCCCGCAACGCCACCTTGTCGATCTTCTCCGTCCCCAGCCGCGGCAGCGGGCCGTCGGCGATCCAGATCCGCTGCGGCACCTTGAACGCCGCGATATGCTCGCCGAGGAACGCGCGCAGCGCTTCCCCGTCCACCGCCTCGTCGCGCAACGACACCACCGCGCCCGGCACTTCGCCCAGCCGCTCGTCCGCCAGCCCGAACACCGCCGCCTCCGCGACCTGCGGATGCGCGTAGAGCGCCGACTCGACCTCCTGGCACGAGATGTTCTCGCCGCCGCGAATGATGATGTCCTTCTTGCGGTCGACGATGAACACGTACCCGTCCTCGTCGAGGTAGCCGATGTCGCCCGTGCGGAAATATCCGTCCGCGGTCACCGCCGCCGCCGTCGCCGCCGGGTTGTTCCAATAGCCCTTGAAGTTCGCGACCGACCGGATCGCGATCTCGCCCCGCTCCCCCTGCGCCACGGGCTTGCCCGCATCGTCGAGGATCGCCAGGTCGACCAGCGGCAGCGAAGGCCGCCCGCACGAGGTCGGCTTGGCGATGTAGTTGCTTCGCCAGTTGCCGCAGCCGATGCCGTTGGTTTCGGTCAGCCCGTAACCGATCAGCGGCGCGCCCCCCATCTCGTCGGCGATGCGGCGGACGTGCTCGGGCGGCCGCGGCGCGCCGCCCGCGGCGAAATCGGTGACGGTCGACAGGTCGTATTTCGCGCGGTTCGGATGCGTCAGCATCTCGAAGCTCATCAGCGGCACGCCGACGAAATACGTGACCTTCTCCCGATCGATCAGCCGCATCGCCTCCTCGGCGTCCCACTTCGGCATAAGCACCAGCTTGCGCCCCATCGCGAAGCTCTGGAGGAACACCGGCACTTCGGCGGTGACGTGGAACAGCGGCACGTTGAGCAGAGTCGCGGGCTGGCCGGTAGGGGCGTTCCCCTCGCGCGCGGCGATGCCGAGCATCGTCAAGGCGGAGGCGAGATAGTTGAACACGCCCTGCATCACTGCGCGATGATCGCTCAGCGCGCCCTTGCACTGGCCGGTCGATCCCGAGGTGAACAGGATCGTCGCATCGTCCTCTCCGACCACCGCAGGCAGCGCGGCGTCGCTCGCGCCCGCCAGCGGCGCCAGCGCCTCGGCAAGCGGCAGCAGGTCGTCGATCATCAGCACCGACACCGGAACGTCGCCGAGCCGCGTCGCGCGCGGCGGATCGGCGAGCACCAGCGTGCAGTCGACATCCGCGATCGCGCTCTCCAGTTCGGCGGCCTGCCACCAGCCGTTGAGCAGCGTCGCGACGCCCCCCGCCATCAGCACGCCCATGTAGAGCGCGATCCATGCGGGCGAGTTCCGCATCGCGATGCCGACCCGGTCGCCCTTGGCGATGCCGTGATGCGCGATCAGCCCGCGCGCCGCCGCCCGCGCTTGCTCGTACACCGCATTGAAGGTCAGCCGCTCCTCGCCCGCGACCAGCAGCGTCAGGTCGGCATGCGCGCCGCAGAAATGCGCGAAATAGTCGGGCAGCGACGCAGGGGCGGCCGCGATCATCGGCAGCGTCGTCCCGAACCGCTCGACCGAGCCCAGCGGCAGCGGTCCGCCCGGCCCGGTGACCTCCGCCAGGACCGCGTCCATGACGCCGTCGAGTTCGCTCCGCATTACGCTCTCCGCCCAGTGTTCAAGCTTGGTCTTGCCGCTCCACGCCCTTATGCAGGCGCGAAGCCTGAGGGAAAAGCCTTGATCCTGTCCAAACTCGCCGCCGCAGCGTCCGCGGGCGGCCACATCCGCTTCGCCGACCTGGGGCTCGACCCCGACGTCTTCTCGATCGGCTTCTTCACGCTGCGCTGGTACAGCCTCGCCTATATCGCGGGCATCCTGATCGGCTGGTGGTATCTGCTGAAGCTGATCGCGCAGCCGGGCAGCCCGATGGCGCGGCGGCACGCCGACGACCTCGTCTTCTACGCGACGCTCGGCATCATCCTCGGCGGGCGGATCGGCTATGTGCTGTTCTACTCGCCCGATATGCTGCTCGCCCCCTTGCGCATCCTGCGGCTGTGGGACGGGGGCATGAGCTTCCACGGCGGGGTGATCGGCACCTCGCTGGGGCTGATCCTGTTCGCGCGGCGGCACGGGCTCAACTGGCTGCGCGTCCACGATTACATCGCCTGCTGCGTGCCGTTCGGGCTGTTCTTCGGCCGCCTCGCCAATTTCGTGAACGGCGAATTGTGGGGGAAGCCGACGGACGTAGCCTGGGGCATCGTGTTCGAGCGAACCGTGGAGATGTTGCCCGAACCCGCGCGCCACCCGAGCCAGCTCTACGAGGCGGGGCTGGAGGGGCTGGTCCTGTTCGCGATCCTCTGGTGGGCGTTCTGGCGGACCCGGGCGCGCTACGAACCCGGCAAGCTCGTCGGGCTGTTCCTCGTCGGCTACGGCGTCGCGCGCTTCATCGTGGAGTTCTTCCGCGAGCCCGACCGCCAGTTCGCAGGCACGTTCATCGAAGCGACCGGCATCCACATGGGTCAATGGCTGTGCGTCCCGATGATCGCGGGCGGCGCCTATCTGATCGCCACCGCGACCAGGCGGCGGACGCGGGTGGAGCCGATCGCGGGTGCGGCGAGCGTGGCGTGAGCCCATGGGATTCACCCCGTTCGCCCCGGCAACCTCCGTCACCCCGGACTTGTTCCGGGGTCCAGCACCCGGCAGGTTATGCGGTCAGAGGCTCAATCCGCATTGCTCGCGGAACTCTGGACCCCGGAACAAGTCCGGGGTGACGAACCTTGGTTGACGTCGCGCAAGGCACCTTGACCGACCGCCTCGCCCGCGCGATCACTCTCGCGGGCCCCATGCCCGTGTCGCAGTTCATGGCCGCGGCCAACGCGCATTATTACGCGACTCGCTAACCGCTCGGCGCTGCGGGCGACAAGCAATAATTTCATCATACCCATCTAAGTAAGCGCCACATTATAACACTAGA
>SXHP01000343.1 GCA_005773165.1 Sphingomonadales bacterium
GTTTGCTAGGCATGCGGACGCGGGGACGACCCTGTTCGTCATCACGCACGATCCCGCGCTCGCCGCCCGCTGCGAGCGGATCGTCACGCTCGCCGACGGGCGCGTCGCCTCGGACCGGGCCGCCGCGTGAGCCTCGATCCCCCCACCGTCTCTGGTGAGGAGCGACTGAGCGAAGGCGAAGGCGCGTCTCGAACCACATCGCCCGGAACCATGTCCGTCAAGACGCCGCTTCGACTTCGCTCAGCGGCTCCTCAGGACGAACGGAGGAATGGAGCGGCGACCGGCATCGCCCTCGCCTGGCGCTTGGCGCTGCGCGACCTGCGCCGCGGCGGGCGCGGGCTGCTGCTGCTCGCGCTGTGCCTGTTCCTCGGCACCGCGGCGCTCGCGGGGATCGGCAGCCTGTCGGCGAGCATGCTGGCCGCGCTCGACGCACAAGGGCGGCAGATGCTCGGCGGCGACCTGGAGATGCGGGTGTCGCAGCGCCGCGCCACTGTCGAGGAGCTCGCCGCCTTTGCTGGCGTCGGACGCGTGTCGGAGAGCGTCACCATGCGCGCGATGGCCGAGCCAGTCGCGGGCGGCGCGCCGGCGCTTGTCGACCTCAAGGCTGTCGACGTGACCTGGCCTCTGATCGGTCGCCTGACCATGGCGGAGGGACAGCGTCCCCGCGGCGCGCAGGTCGCGGTCGGCCAAGCGCTCGCCGATCGGCTTGGTCTTCGCGTCGGGAGCGCGTTGCGCATCGGCACAGCGCGGCTCACCGTATCTGGCGTCGTCGCCGACGAGCCCGACGCGCTCGGCGAGGGCTTTGCGCTTGGGCCCCGTGCGATTCTCGACCTGGCGCAGCTCGACCGGACCGGGCTGATCCAGCCGGGCAGCCTCTACGAGGCGCGTTACCGCCTCGTCCTTCCCCCCGGCGCGGACGCGGGCGCTGTAGGCGAGCGCTTCGAGCGCCGGTTCACCAACCAGGGCTGGACGTCGCGCACCGCGGACCTCGCCGCCAGGGGGCTGCGCAGCGGCATCGGGCAGCTCGGGCAATTCCTCCTCCTCGTCGGGCTCGCCGCGCTCGCGATCGCAGGCGTCGGGGTCGGCAGCGGCGTCGCGGCGTATCTAGCGGGCAAGACCCGGATCATCGCGACGCTGAAGGTGCTCGGCGCGCGATCGGCGACGATCGCGGCGATGTTCCTGGCGCAGCTCGGGCTGGTCGCCGCAGCGGGAATCATTGGGGGTCTGATCCTCGGGGCTGCTGTCCCGTGGCTGGTGGCAGGCGTCGCGGGCGACGCGCTGCCGATCCCGCCGCGGCTGGCGCTCTACCCTGCCCCGCTCGCGACCGCGGCGGCGCTTGGGCTGCTCGCCTCCTTGCTGTTCGCGCTGCCCGCACTCGCGAGAGCCCGCGCGGTCCCCGCTGCGACGCTGCTCCGCGACGCGCTTGCCGAACGGCGACTGCCGACGTGGCGGGTCGCCTCCGCGATGATGGCGCTGCTGGCCGCGCTGGTCGCGTTGGCGGTGCTCACCGCGCGAGATCGGCCGCTGGCGCTCGGCTTCGTCGCTGCGACCGGCGCACTTGTCGCGGCGCTGTGGCTGATCGGGCTCGGCATCCGTCGCCTGCTTGCGCGATTGCCGAGGCCGCGCCGCCCTCTCCTTCGCCTGGCGCTCGCCAACCTTTATCGCCCCGGCGCGCAGACCGACCGGCTCGTCGTCGCGCTGGGCTTAGGCTTCTCGCTGTTCGTCGCGCTCGCCGCGATCGACACCAGCCTGGGCAGCGCGATGGAGAGCACCGCCCCCGCCAAGGCCCCGCGGTTCTTCGCGATCGACCTTCAGCCCGAGGACGCTCCGGCCTTCCGCGCCGCCGTCGCCAGCGCCGCGCCCGCCGCGCGGATCGAAGCAACTCCCTCGCTCCGCGGCTCGATCGTCGCGTTGAAGGGTCAGCGCGTGGCCGACATGAAGACCCTGCCCGAAGGCGCATGGGTGCTGCGCGGCGACCGGACGATCACTTTCTCCGGCACGGTCCCGCCGCGCAACGACGTGGTCGCGGGCCGCTGGTGGCCCGCCAACTATCGCGGCCCGCCGCTTGTGTCGCTCGAAGATCGCGCGGCTGAGGCGCTTGGGCTGAAGATCGGCGACCAGATCACCGTAGCGGTTCTCGGCGTAGAGGTTCCCGCGCGGATCGCGGCCCTGCGCAAGATCGACTGGGGCGGGCTGGGCCTCAACTTCGCCATCGTCTTCTCCCCCGGGCTGATCGAGGAGGCCCCACACAGCCTTCTCGCAGGCGTCTACACCCCGCCCGCGAGCGATGGCGCGGTCGCGCGGGCGGTCGGAACCGCCCTCCCCTCCGTCACGCTGATCCGGGTCGGCGACGTCATCGGCCAGCTTGGCGACATCCTCGCCAAGGTCGCGCTCGCGGTCCGGGTCGCCGCCGCGGTGACGGTCGCCGCAGGAATCGCGGTCCTCGTCGGCGCGGTCGCCGCCTCGGCCCGCGCGCGCCGCGCCGACGCGGTGATCCTGAAGCTCGTGGGCGGAACCCGGGCGCAGGTGCTCGGCGTCCAGGCGATCGAATATGCGCTGCTCGCCTTGCTCCTCGCTCTGCTGGCGCTCACGGTCGGCGCGGGCGCGGCCTGGTATGTCGTCACCGCGGTGTTCAAGCTGCCATGGGCGCCCGATTGGAGCGCGGTCGCGGCGACCTTGGCGGCATCGATCGCGGTGACGATGACGGTCGGCGTTCTCGGCAACCTCCCGGTGCTGCGGGTGCGGCCCGCGGAGGCGCTGCGCGACGGCTAAATCGCCTCAGCTCACGCCCAGGGACTTGAGCAGGTCCGGCGTGATCGCGGTCGTCATCGTCAGGCCGTGCTTGGCGCGATAGCCCAGGATCGCGGCGCGCGTGTCCTTGCCCACCACGCCGTCGGGCTTGCCGCAGGGAAAGCCTGCGGCGTTGAGCTTCTCCTGCACCCGCCACTCGATCGATTCCTCGATCGGCCGGTCGTCCTTGGCGATGGAGAAGATGCGCGCGAACGCCGCCTTGCGCTCGTCGAGCGCGCCTAAGCCGCCGTTGATCCCCTTGGTGACCACCGCGATGTCGTTGGCGTCGGCGGCGGCGTTGAGGTGCTTGGTCCGCCAATGGCCGAGCGCGGCCTTCAGGGCGTGCTGCGGGGTGGCGACCAGATCGGGTTCGTCTTCAAAGCCGACCTTGAAGGTCTTGCTGAGCTGCTTGTAATTGAACCGGCCCGTGGTCTGGATGATGCCGCGGCCGCGATACCGCCAGCCGTCGCCGGGCTTGGAATTGCCCATCCGCGTGCCATAGACTTTGTTGAACAGCGCCTCGCCCTTGTCGCGCTTGCACTGTTCGGCCATCGCCACGCACGCGTCGCGATTGGCGAAGAAGCTGTGCCAGTTGCCGATATCCCACTGCTTGCCGAGGCCCTTGGCCGAATAGACCCCGCTTTCGACCAGCCGGGCCAGCCCGCCCGTCTCGACGAACGCCTGGGCCAGGAAGTGCGACAGCCGTAGCGGGGTGGTGATGCCGAACTCGGCCAGCAGCCCTTGCTTGTCCTCGAACGCTTCCTTGTAGACCGGGTTCGCTTGCGGGGCGATCTTGGCGACGATGTCCTTTGCAGCAACCGGCATGTTTCCCTCCCGAACGCACCCGAGTCGGTGTTGGAGGATATGGCCGACAGAGGCCGCGAATAGGACGATCGCGACGTGTTGTACGAATCAGACCGCGACCGCGGCCTTGATCGCGGGGTGGGGATCGTAGCTTTCGACCGCGAAGTCCTCGATCCGGTAATCGTCGATGCTCGGAGCGGCGCGGAGCGTCATGCGCGGGCCCGCGCGCGGTTCGCGGGCGAGTTGCTCCTCCGCCGGAGCCAGATGGTTCAGGTAGAGGTGAACGTCGCCCCCCATCCACACCAGCTCGCCGGGGGTCAGCCCCGCCTGCTGCGCCAGCATGAGCTGAAGCGCGGCCGCGCCCACCCAGTTGAACGGCAGACCCAGCATCGCGTCGCAGCTCCGCTGGAACAGGAGACTGTTGAGCCGCCCGTCGCTGGTCACATGATATTGATAGACCATGTGGCAGGGCGGCAGCGCCATGTCGGGGAGTTCGGGGACGTTCCAGCCGTGGAACAGGATCCGGCGGCTGGCGGGCGTGGTGCGGAGCTGCTCGACGACCGTCGCGATCTGATCGTGCTCCTGCCCGTCCGCGCCCAGCCAGCGCCGCCACTGCTTGCCGTAGACCGGACCCAGATCGCCCCAAAGCAGCGCGAACGCCTCCTCGGCGAGGATGCGCGCCTCGAACGCCTCCTGCGCGATGTCGTCCCCGGTCTCGCGGCGATAGCGGGCAAGCGGCCAGTCGGTCCAGATGCGGACGTTCTGCTCCAGCAGTTCGCGGATGTTGGTGCCGCCGGTCAGGAACCAGAGCATCTCCTTGACCGCGGTCTTCCACGACACCCGCTTGGTCGTCAGCAGCGGCGCACGGCCGTCGGACAGGTCGAAGCGCGCGGTGACCCCGAACACCGACAGCGTTCCCACCCCGGTCCGGTCCACCCGCCGGTCGCCGGTATCGAGGATGCGCCGGACGATCTCCGCGTATTGCGCATCCGCGGTCACGCCTTGCACGCCCGGATCGCGGCGGGTTCGGGCCGCGGGCCCTCGGCGCGGAAGGTGGCGAGATACGCGCCCGTTCCCGGCAGGTCCTTGCGCGCGACCTGGACGTAGCCGACCGCGGCGAACTCGCAAGCCAGCAAGGCGGGCGGCGTGCCGTGATTCTGGGTCGGCCGGTCGGCGTCGACCACCACCACCAGCCCGCCGGGCTTGAGCGCAGGGCGCAGCCGCCACAGGAAGGCGTAGGGGTCGGCGATCTCATGGTACATGTGGACCATGAGCACGCGGTCGAAACTGTTCGGGGGCAGCTTGGGATCGGCGGGCTCGCCCAGCTTGACGCTGACGGTGTCGAGCCGCTCGCGCGCGACGCGTTCTGCCAGCGCGTCGCGGACATCGGCGACGATGTCCTCGGCCAGCACCCGGCCTTCCGGCCCCACGCGGCTGGCGAGGCGGATGGTGTAATAACCCTCGCCCGCGCCGATGTCGGCGACGGTCATGCCCGGGCGGATATCCGCCCCGTCCATCACCCGCTCGGCCTCGCGCACCCGGTCGCGCGCCTCCTCGGTCGACCATCGCGACGAGACGATGCTCGCGACCGGGCGGTCCGCGACGGGGAAGACGGGCTCGCGCTTGGCTTGCTTGAGCAAGGGTTGGGAGCCGTCGCAGGCGGCGAGGAGGAGGAGGGCGAGCGCCAGGATCCCTCTCCCACCGGGAGAGGGAGGGAGCCGCGAAGCGGCGGAAGGGTGAGGGTGATGGGCTCGCGTCACCCTCACCCTCCCACTCGCTTCGCGAGCGGGCCCCTCCCTCTCCCGGTGGGAGAGGGATTTCACTCCACGTCCTCGACCTGCGCGACCTCGCCGGTCACCCGCTGCGACAGCGCCGCCGCCATGAACTGGTCCAGATCGCCATCGAGCACGTCCCCGGGCGAGGTCGAGGTCACGCCCGTGGGCAGGTCCTTCACCATCTGGTA
>SXHP01000344.1 GCA_005773165.1 Sphingomonadales bacterium
GCGGCGGCGCCCGCGCCCAGCAGGGCGAGGGCGGCGCGCCGGGTGGGCGAGGCGCGGCTCATGCCGCGGCGCGCCGCCGGAGCCAGATGCGGTAATAGCCGCCGTCCGCGCCCGCGTCGGCATAGGTCACCAGCCTGGCGGTGAACGCCTGATACGCCAGATCCTCGTGGTGACGCGGCGCGCGGCCGCGGGTCACCGGCGCTTCGAAGCGCAGAAAGCCGTCGGTCCCCGTCAGCCGCGCGGGCCCTTCGTAATGGAGGATGTCGACCGGCGGCAGCTTGCCGTTGGCGTTGTGCTCATACGCCAGCACGAACGGTCCCCAGTTCAGCCACTGGCGTCCCGCGCGATAGCCCGCGCCGCTCGTCAGCGTCGAGGCGAGCGTGTAGCCGATCGCGATCTCGTCGCCGTCGCGCCACAGCCGAGGCGGCAGATGCGCCCAGCCGTCGCGCACCGTCGCGCCCGCGATCGTCACCGGCCCGGCCCAGGCGGGCACGCGCACCTTGACCCCGAACCGCGCCGGTCGGCGCAGCGTCAGCCGCAAGCGGCTCCCCCCGGCTTGCGGGAAGGCGGTCGCCTGCTCGACCAGCACCGCCTGCCCGCCCAGCGTCACCCGCGCGCTCGACGGCTCCAGCGTGCTCACCATCAGCACGTCGTCGCCGCCGTCACGACCGGTGAGGTACGCCGACATCGGCGACAGCGCGAGCCCGCGCGGCCCCGAGGAATGGCAGCAGGTGATGTCCTTGTCGTATTTCTTGCGGCCGTTCAGCGCGGTGAAATAGCACCAGTCCTGCCCGTCGGGATGCTGCGCGGCGGTCAGCGCATTGTAATAGGTGCGCTCCAGCTCGTCGCCGAACCGCGCCTCGCCGGTCATCTGGAACAGCGCCTGGTTGAGCTGGATCCAGGTGGTCGTGACGCACGTCTCGCCGACCCGCGCCATGTTCTCCTCGGCCATGTGCGTGTCGGGCTGGAAGAACTCGCCGTCGCTGGTCGCGCCGGTGATGAACAGCTGGGTCGCGGCGATGTCGTTCCAGGCGTTGATCGAAGCGTCGATCAGCGTGCGGTCGCCGGTGACCCGCGCGAGCTCGCAGACTCCGACGATGTTCGACAGCATCTCGTACGCCTTGGCGTTGCCGACCGCCTCCACCCGCTTTTCGCGCATCAGCGTGCGCACGATGTCGGGGCCGCCCGCCTCCTGCCACGATTTGACGATGTAATAGGCGAAATCGAGATAGCGCTTGTCCGCGGTCAGCCGATAGAGCTGGACGATCGGCTGGAGCACGCTGGTCGCGGCCATGCCCGAATGGTGACCCGCCGCCAGGATGCTGCGCTTGGCCGGAAAGGTCGCGATCAGCAGGTCGGCGGCCTTGCGCGAAGCGTCGAGCGCGGTGCGGTCGCCGGTGTACTGATAATAGGTCAGCAGGCCGATCAGGCAGTATTTGTGGCTCCACACGTCCCAACCGGCGCCCTTGACCAACGCGAGCCGGTCGGCGGGCAGATAGGTGCCGAGATAGCCGTCGGGCTCCTGCGCCTGCACCAGCGCCTTCGCCGCATAGTCCAGCCGCGCCTTCAGCTTGGCGTCGCCGGTGCTCGCCCAGGCCAGCGTCGCGGCGTGCATCCATTTGCCGATATGCTCGCCGATCCAGGGGTGGCTGCCCGGCTTCTTGCGGAACCCGGCGAGCAGCGGCTCCAGATCGACCGAGGTCAGCCGCGCGCGGGCGTTGATGCCGATGCGGTGGCCCAGCCAGCCGTCGACGCGGACCTGCGACACCGGCACCATCGTCGCCGCGTTCGCGAGCTTGTCGGGCACGATGTAGGGCAGCGCCTTGGGTCCGCTGAGCGGCGGCAGCGACGCGGCGCGCGCCGGGAGCGCCGAAAGCGCGGCCGTCGCCCCGATCCCGGCGACCACCGCGCGACGATCGACCGCCGCGTTCAGGAAGGACTTGTGCATCGTCATGGTGCTCCTGCGGCCGCAAGCGCGGCATGATGGTCGAGGTCGCGCGCGGACGGCATCGACGGCTGAGCGCCGCGCTTCGTCACCGACAGGCCGGCGACGGTCGTCGCGAAGCGCGCCGCCGCCTCGACGCTGTGTCCCCGCGTCAGGCCGACCGCCAGGCCGGCGTTGAACGCATCGCCCGCGGCGGTTGTATCGACCGCCTTCACGCGGATCGCGTCGACGCGGATCGGAGGCGCGTCCTGACGCGCGATGACGCATCCCGCCGCGCCGAGCTTCAGCGCGACGTTGCGCGCGCCCGTCGCCAGCAGCCGCGCGGCGGGGTCGCCGCCGCCCTCGCCGCCGAGCAGCGTCGCGGTCTCGCTCTCGTTGGGGGTAAGCCATGTCACCCGGCGCAAAATCGACGGCGACACCGCGCAGGCCGGGGCGGGGTCGAGCATCAGCGGAATGTGATGGCGTTCGGCGAAAGCCGCGAGCCACTCGATGCACGCGATCGAAATTTCGAGCTGCGCCAGCAGCATCGACGCCTCCGCCAACTGCGGCGACAGCGCCTCCAGCCGCGCCGGAGTCACCGCCGCGTTGGCCCCGGGCACGACGACGATGTTGTTCTCGCCCGCGTCGCCCGTCGCGATCGCCGCGATTCCCGACGGACCGTCGACGGTCTCGACCATGCCGGTGTCGACCCCCGCCTCCGCCAGTCCGGCCCGCAACTGATCGCCGAACGCATCGCGGCCGACCGCGCCCGCCAGCCGCACCGGAGCGCCGCGCCGCGCCGCCGCGACCGCCGGGTTCGCGCCCGTGCCCCCGGGAGAGGTCGCAAAGGTGTCGCCGATCAGCGTCTCCCCCGCCGCGGGCAGACGGCGCGCGGTGACGACCAGGTCCATGTTGATGCTGCCGACGACGATGATGGGCTTGCGCATCCCGCTCACCGTCCGAACAGCGGCGCGACCGCGATCGCGCTCAACCCCGCGACGAACAGCACGAACATCGGCAGCAGCAGCTTGCGCGCGTCGTGGGGCGCCTGCGCGAACTCCTTCCAGACGAACACGCCCCAAACGACCGACACCATCGTCGCGCCTTGTCCGATCGCATAGGAGATCGCGGGACCGACGATCTGCGCCGCCGACGCGACGACGTTGAAGACCATGCCCGTCATCCAGATCAGTCCGCCCGCGATCCCCCACAGATGCCACGTGGGACGCGCGACGGCATAGGCCGACATGGCGAGCGGCGGCGTGTCGGTGACCGGACGGCGCATGAAGAACAGGTTGAGCGGCACCGCGCAGATCGCCGCCCCGATCGCGAAGAACAAGGTGACGCTGTACGGGTTCAGCGCGCCCGCGCCCCCGGTCATCGCGCTGTTCACCAGCGGGTAGAAGGAGCCCATCAGCAACCCGCAGCCGACGCTCAGCCAGATGCCCCGTTGCGTGACCCGGCTCCGCGTCGCCTCGCGCCGCCGAAACGCGATCGCGTTGAGGATGATCGCGAGCACGACCAGCGCCATGCCCCCGAACAGCAGCAGCGGGTCGCCGCGGGGCGTCTGCGCATAGGTGATCAGCGTGCCGACGATCAGCGCCAGGCCGATGCCGAGCGGAAAGGCGACCGCGAGTCCCGCGATCTCGATCGCCGCGACGAGCAGCAGATTGGCGACGTTGAACACCGCCCCGCCCGCCAGCGCGTAGCCGATATGCGCGCCGTCGGCCTGGGCGATGCTCTGAGCGAAGGACGACCCGCCCCCCCCGGCGCTGCCCAGCGTCAGCCCCCAGGCGAGGCTCGCGAGCAGGAGGCCGACGATGTAATCCCAATAGAACAGCTGGAACGGGTATCCGGGGGCGAGCTTCATGGTGTTGGCCCATGACCCCCAGCACACCATGCTCACCAGCATGAAGGTCAGCGCGACCGCATAGGCTTCAGGCTGGTACACCGCGCGCTCCCCTCCCCCATCTTGTTGCTGATAGGGTGAGCGGATCGCGCTTTGTTGTCAATAGTTGTTATATCAGTCAGGCGAAGCCCGGGTGTTCCAGCGACGGCGGAGAAGATCGGCGGCTAGTTTGGGGCGGCGGTCGCGCGTGAACACGCCCTTGTGGTTCAGCGCGCCTGCACGCAGCACGCCCTGGGGCGTGCGGAAGTCGGCGAAGGCCCAGGGGTGCGACCCGATCACCTCCGGGTGCTTGGCGATCGTGCGCAAATAAATGTCGATGATCGCCGCCTGATACCTCCGACCACATTTCCGGGGGCTGGGCGTGCATGCCTGCGACCGCATCCGCGCCGAATTCGGTGTAGAAGATCGGTTTGCCCGGGTGCCGCTTGGCGAGCGCCGCGATCTCGGCGTCGAGCGCCTTCTCGGCATCGTCGAGCCGCCCCGATATGCCGTACCAGCCGTTGTAGCTGTTGGTGCAGATGACGTCGCCCTGCCCGACCCATTCGGCCGGACCGTAATGGACGCTGACCAGCGTGAACGGGCGCGTGCGGTCCAGGGTGCGGCCGTGCGCGAACAATTGCTCGAAGAAACGCGTCCCCGCCGTGATCGCGGACGGCGGCGCCGCGTTGGTCGTCTGAAACGGTTTGTCGAGCGGCTCGTTCGCCAGGCTCCACATGATCACGCAAGGGTGGTTCTTGTCGCGCCGGACCAGCCGGGTCAGCGACGCCTCCAAGGCGCGGTATCGCGCGTCGATCACGCGCGGCGAATCCATGAACACCAGGCTGACCGCGGGCGTCTCGTCGATCACCAGCAGCCCGTATTCATCGGCCAGCATCATCGCCTCCTCCGAATACGGGTAATGCGACGTGCGGAAGCTGTTGGCGCCGATCCACTTCAGCAATTCGAAGTCGCGCACGATCGACGCGAGGTCGAGCCCGCGACCGTGGAGCGGGAAGTCCTCATGCTTGCCGAACCCGCGCAGGAACACCGGCTTGCCGTTGAGCAGCAGCTCGCGCCCGCGCACCGCGATCGTGCGGACGCCGATCTTCATCCGGTACTCGTCGACGCCGTCGTCCAGCTTCACCAGGAGCTCATAAAGAAACGGATCGTCCGGACCCCAGGCCCGGACCGAGGGGATGCGGATCCGCGCCTTTCCGCGCCCGCCCTGGACGTCGGCGGTCGCCGACACCGCGCGCGCGCCGCCCGTGATCGTGACGCTCGCACGTCCCGACCAGCCGCCAGACACGACGAGGTCGAGGTCGACGACACCGGTCCGCCCCTCGATCCCGGTCACCACCGTCAGATCCGACACGTGCTGCCGCGGCAACGCCATCAGATGCACCGGCCGATGCAGTCCGGCGTAGGGGAAGAAGTCGTAGGTGGTCTGGGGAAAGTGCCCGGTGTGCAGCTTCGCGGTCTCGGGATCGGGGATGGCCGGAACGCGGTCGAGCAGCAGCTTGTTCTCGACCATGACGACCAGCCGGTTGTCGCCCTGCAGCCGCACCGCCGCGGTCGCATCGAACAGGAACGGCAGGTGCGCGCCGGCATGTTCGCCCAGCAGCACGCCGTTCAGCCAGACCTTCGCGCGATAGGACGCCGCGCCGAACCGCAGCAGGATGCGCCGGTCGCGCCAGCCGTCGTCGACTTCGAAGTCGAGCTGATACCAGGCCTGGCCGAAGTAATTGCGCGCATCGTCGAACAGGTCGTTCCAGCTGCACGGCACCGGGATGGTGCGCGTGTCGCGCAGCCCCTCGAACCAGCGCTCCGCCTCCCCCCGATCCTCGCGGTCGAGCTTGAAGCGCCACAGCCCCGACAGGTCGCGCGTCGTCCGAGTCGCGCTCTCGTGCGGGTAGAGCAGCGTGAGATCGGCGTCGGCGCGCTGCGCGCCCGCTCCCACCGGCACCGCCGCGGTCAGCGCCAGCCCGCCCACCGCGCCGATCGCGGTGCGGCGATTCACCGTCAGCTTGTCCTTCATGCCCTCTCCCCTTTTCGTATGTCAGGTCGCGACCGAATAGCGCCGCCGCTCCGCCGCGATCCGCGCGCGGGCGGCCTCGACCTCATGAACCTCGGTAAGCGCGATCAGCGCGTCCAGCACCCGCGACAGGTGGCGACGCATCGCTGCGCGCGCGGCGTCGGAATCGTGGGACCTGAGCGCGTCGATGATCGCCAGATGCTCGTCCTCGCGCGGGGTGACGCCCGCCTCCTGGGCCTTGCCCGAGAGCGACCTGGTCTGCGGCGAGCGCGCGCGCGCCTCCCACAGCGCCTGCACCGTGTCGACCATCATCCCGTTCCGCGTCGCCAGCGCGATCTGGAGGTGGAACCGGCGATCGGCGTCCTCCGAGCGGACGACGTCGCGGCCGTTCTCGTCGCGCATCTCTTCGAGCAGCGCCTCGAGCACGGTGATCTCCTCGTCGGTGATCCGCGCCGCCGCGAGAGCGCAGATCTCGCCCTCGATCGCGCGCCGCGCCTCCAGCAGTTCGAACGGGCCGACATCGGTCACCCCCCGCTTGCCCCCTGTCGGCGCGGTGGCGAGCACGTACACGCCCGATCCCTTGCGCACCTCGACCAGCCCGTCGAGCTCGAGCGCGATCAGCGCCTCGCGAATGGTGGGACGCGACACCGCATGCGTCTGCGCGAGGTCGCGTTCGGAGGGCAGCCGCCGGCCGATCGCGAACTCGCCCGATCCGATCCGGGCGGCGAGGTCCGTGGCGACACGTTCGTAGAGCCGTTCAGCCATGATGGTTCCTTAACTGGTAAAGCCAATCTGGACAAGCCGGTTTATTTGCGGTAAGGAGCGGCCATGAACCAAGCCATCGCGCAAACCGCCCTTCTCGCCAACCCGGATGCAAGCGCGGCGGGTCCGTCGTCCCTTCGGATCAGATCGGCCACGGTGAACGTCTGTTCGCCGGGCCGCAATTTCGTGACGCTGAAGATCGAGACCGACTCCGGCGTCTACGGGATCGGCGACGCGACGCTCAACGGGCGCGAGTTGGCGGTGGTCGCCTACCTGCAGGAACATGTCATTCCCGTCCTGATCGGCCGCGACGCGCGCCGGATCGAGGACATCTGGCAATATCTCTATCGCGGCGCCTACTGGCGGCGCGGGCCGGTGACGATGCGCGCGATCGCCGCGGTCGACGTCGCGCTGTGGGACATCAAGGCGAAGGCGCTGGGCGCGCCGCTCCACGACCTGCTCGGCGGCAAGAGCCGCGACCGCGTGATGGTGTACGGCCACGCCAACGGCGCCGACCTGTCCGCGACGGTCGATGCGGTCGCGCGCTACGTCGACCAGGGCTACAAGGCGGTTCGCGCGCAATCGGGCGTGCCGGGTCTCGATCTCGCCTATGGCGTCGGGCGCGGGGACACCTATTACGAACCCGCCGACGCCGCGCTGCCGACCGAGACCAATTGGTCGACCCACAAATACCTCCACTTCATCCCGACCGTGTTCGACAAATTGCGCGAGACCTTCGGGTTCGACCTGCACCTGCTCCACGACGGCCACCATCGGATGACCCCGCTGGAGGCGGCGCAGCTCGGCAAGTCGCTGGAGCCGTTTAAGCTGTTCTGGCTGGAGGACGCGACCGCGGCCGAGAACCAGGATGCGTTCAGGCTGATCCGCCAGCACACGACGACGCCGCTCGCGGTGGGCGAGATCTTCAACACGCTGTGGGACGCCAAGGAGCTGATCCAGCATCAGCTGATCGACTATATCCGGGCCACCGTGGTCGGCGCTGGCGGGATCACTCACCTTCGCCGCATCGCCGATTTCGCAAGCGTCTGGGGCGTGCGCACCGGCTGTCACGGGGCGACCGACCTGTCGCCGGTGACGATGGGCGCGGCGCTGCATTTTGACGCCTGGGTACCCAATTTCGGCATCCAGGAATATATGCGCCACTCGCCCGAGACCGACGCGGTGTTCCCGCACGACTATCGGTTCGAGCGCGGCGATCTGATTCCGGGCGAAGCCCCCGGTCACGGCGTCGACATCGACGAGGCCGAAGCCGCGCGATTCCCGTACAAGCCGATGCAGCTGCCCGTCGCGCGGCTGGAGGACGGGACGATGTGGAACTGGTGAGCGCGCGGCCGATGCGCTGAGCGGCCTTCGCGTTCAGCAGCAGCGCCCGCCGCCCCGTGCGCCGTAGCGCGCCTCCTGCCGATCGCGGAAGAAGGCGCGGCGGGTCATCGGCTCCGCCTCCGGATGCCGCTCGGCCATATGTTCGAGGTAGCGGTCGTACGACGGCAGCCCCACCATCAGCCGCGCGGTATCGGCGGCGCGCCCGATCAGCCGGGCCAGGATCACCGCGCCGCCGCCAGCGCCGGGATCTCGGTCGCGGTCACCCCGCTCGCCCCTGCCGCAGACCGGATCGTCCGGACCGCGAAGACGACCGTCGCGACCACCACCGCCAGAAAGACCGCGCACAGCGCCGCGTCGATTCGGTCGTTGAAGACGATCCGCTCCATCTCGGCGATCGACTTGGCGGGCGCGAGCACGCGACCCTCCGCCAGCGCCGCCGCGAACCGGTCGGCATGCGCGAGAAAGCCGACGCGCGGATCGCTCGAGAAGATCTTGAGCAGACTCGCCGCCCCCGTGCACAGGATCAGCCAGGCGGCGGGGACCGCGGTGACCCACGCATAGCGCCCGCGCTTCATCCGGAACAGCACCGCGGTCGCCAGCAGCAGCGCGACGGCCGCGAGCAGCTGATTGGAGATGCCGAACAGCGGCCACAATGTGTTCACGCCGCCGAGCGGATCGGTGACGCCCTGGTACAGAAAAAAGCCCCAGGCCCCGACGCACAGCGCGGTCGCGATCAGCCCCGGCCCCAGCGCGCTGGTGTTCCGAAAGCGGGGAATGACGAGGCCCAGCAGGTCCTGCAGCATGAACCGTCCCGCGCGCGTTCCGGCGTCGAC
>SXHP01000345.1 GCA_005773165.1 Sphingomonadales bacterium
ACGGCGCGCATATCGCGACGCTGCTGATGACCTTCTTCTTCCAGGAGATGCCAGAGCTCGTCCGCCGCGGCCACCTCCACCTGGCGCAGCCGCCGCTCTACCGGCTGACCGCGGGGGCGAAATCGCTTTACGCCCGCGACGACCTCCACCGCGCCGAGCTGGAGCGGACCGCGTTCAAGGGAAAGAAAGTCGAGGTCGCGCGCTTCAAGGGGCTGGGCGAGATGAACCCGCAGCAGCTTCGCGAACCGACGATGGACCCGACCAATCGCAGCAAGATCCGCATCACCTTGCCGCAAGAATATGAGGAGCGCGCCGGGGTGAAGGACCTGGTCGACCGGCTGATGGGGACGAACCCGGCGCACCGCTTCGCGTTCATTCAGGAGAATGCAGCGCGGGTGGAGGACGAGGCGATCGACGCCTGAGGTTCTGCCCCGATTGATCCTCCCGATGGGATTGTTACACCGTGGGAATGTCGATGGTGGCATTATCGATCATGGCCGCAATGCAGATCGCGGTGCCGGAGTCGGCATCGGGCTCCGCTGCGCTGCCGCGTGACCTGGTAGTCATCGGCAGGCGGGCATCGAACAGCGAGCGAGTCCTTGCGGCGTGCATCGAGCGAAGCTGCCCGCCCGATCAGGAGATAGAGGCGACGCTGCTGCACGCCGAAGACCTGTTTCTCGCAGGCGAGTACCAACGCGCCCGATCGGTGTTGCTGAAAGGCCGCCGCCGCAACAATCGCTTTGGCGAGCGATTCCCTCTGGCCCTCGCCGACCTGAATCGCGCCAATGCGCGGCTGGCGAGTTTGAACGGCCTTACCGATTCCGCGCGGATCGGCACAGTCGACACGCTCACGATCCTGAGAAGAGGCTTTGGCAAGCAGGACACGCGCGTGCTGGTGCAGCGGCTGGAGGTCGGCGACCTGTTCGCACGCCAAGGGCGCGAGAGGGCCGCCACAGACGTCTATGCCGCCGTCGAAAAGCAGGCGCGCGATACCGGACTACGCTGGATCGAGGGGTTGGCGATGTTCCGCACCGCCGCGCTCTATGGCGCCATCGCCAGCGTTCAACCCTCGTATCGATCCTCGGCTCGCCGGGCAGCCGCGCGCATTTCCGCAACCAGCGACGCCGACATGGAGCCGTTCCGCCAGGGCGTCTTGTTGATGCAGGCGAAGCTTGCAGCCCTCGACGGCAAGGATGGGGACATGGAGCGGATTATCGCCGCCCTCAAGGCGACCCCGGCGACGCAGCCGATGCTGGTCGACGCGCCGCCGATCGATTACCCGCCATTGGGTATCCGCGATCTGGCCAGGGCGAACAAGCTGCATGGCGGTGATGTCCGTCCGTGCTGGATCGACGTCGGCTTCTGGGTCGCTCAGAACGGAACGGTCCGCCAGCCGTCCGTCCTGCGCAGGTCATGCCATGCGGAGGACGATTGGATCGAGCCCGTGCTGACCGCGGTGCGCGGACGCCGCTATGCTCCGCTGGCGATTCCGGCCGACCATCCAGGCGTCGCGCGCATCGAACGCTTTTCGCTCATCCATGACCGGCAGCGTGAGAAGGGCAGCCGTGTGCCGAGCCGCACGGCGGTGGGTCGGATTGAGAGGGTCGATCTGACCGGCGGTTCCGCCCCGACTCTCCAACCGGTCAGGTCAGTTGTTCCCCCCGATGAAATCGCCCAACCCGCCGAGCACTGATCCCTCGCCCCGGCTCTGTCCCCCGCGGCTCCCCGCCGCCGCCAGCATCCGGCCGGCGAGGCGCGAGAAGGGGAGCGACTGGATCCACACCTTGCCGGGGCCGCGCAGCCTCGCGAAGAACACGCCTTCGCCGCCGGTGATCATCGACTTGATCCCGCCGACGGTCTGCAGGTCGAAGTCCACGGACGGCGTATAGGCGGCGAGGCAGCCGGTATCGACGTGGATCTCCTCGCCCGCCGCCAGTTCGCGCATCGTCACCGTGCCGCCCATCTGGACGAACACCCAGCCGTCGCCCTCCAGCTTCTGCATGATGAAGCCTTCGCCGCCGAACAGCCCGGTCATCACGCGGCGCTGGAACTGGATGCCGATCGACACGCCCTTGGCGGCCGCGAGGAACGCGTCCTTCTGACAGATCAAGGCGCCGCCGTATTCGGCCAGCCGGATGGGCAGGATCGCGCCGGGGGTGGGGGAGGCGAAGGCGACGCGCGCCTTGCCGCGGCCGTTGTGGGTGAAGACGGTGGTGAACAGGCTTTCGCCGGTCACCAGTCGTTTGCCTGCGCCGAGCAGCTTGCCCATGAACCCGCCGCCCTGATCGCCCGATCCGTCGCCGAACACGGTGGTCATCTCGACGCTCGCGTCCTTCCACACGAATGCGCCCGCTTCCGCGACGGCGCTCTCGCCGGGGTCGAGCTCGATCTCGACGAACTGGAGCTCCTGCCCCTTGATCTCGAAGTCGATGTCGTCGGCGACGCTTGCTTGGCGCATGTGGGACCAGGGGCTGCTCGACATGGCTGATTCTCCTTCCAATCCGTCGTAGTCGCATAACACACCCGCGGCAATCGCCGGCGTTCGTCGGTGATGTTGCATCCGGGCCGCGTCTCGCGCACCTTGGATGTAGGGGGACCGGCATGTACTGGTGGGTGGCGGGCATCGTGGTGACGCTGGTGGCGCTGCAGCTCGCCACGCTCAGCCTGCAGGATCGGTATCGCCAGTTCGACAAGGCGGCCATGGCGGTGCAGTCGCTGGCGACCGCGGCCGCGCTGCTGTTCGCCGGCTACTGGTTTCTCTACGAGCGCAAGGGGCAGCCCCAGGCCAATACGCGGCTGGAAGTCGTCGGGCTGAAGATCGCGCGCGACGCCGTGTCGCTGGAGGCGCGGTTCACGCTCACCAACCTGGGATCGACGCTGTTGGAGGTGAGCGAGGCCGACGTGCGACTGCAGCAGATGAACGCGGACAGCCTGCCGGTGGCCGAGCTGCTCGCGCTGGACCGCGAGGCCTTCCCCGAGCGGATCGGCGGCAAGAACGCCTATGACGACGGCGTACTGATGTGGCCCACCGTCCGCTGGTTCCGCGGCGGCGAGCGCCGCCGTGTCGAGCCTGGCGAGACGGACATGCGGGTGGTCGACATGGTGGCGTCGTGCCGGGACACGGCGCTGCGCGTGCTGTTTATGATGCGGCGTCCGGGTACGGACCATGTGTGGAGCGACCAGGCGACGGTGGGACTGGCGGCGCTGTGCCGCAAGCGGATCGGCAGCAAGGAGGTATGGAGCAATGCAGCAAAGAATTGACGGCCGCGGGGCGGCGGCGTGGGTGGCGGCCGCGAGCGCCGCGATGCTGTCGGCATGCCAGCCTCCCGCGACGTCTGCCGATCCGCCGACCGCCAACGACGCCGCCGACGTGCGGCCGATGACGGAAGCCCCGATGGCGGAGCCGCAGCTCGGCGCGTTCGCGACCAACGAGGAGGCGCTGGCGGCGGCCAGGCAGGCGGGGCTCGCCCGCGGCGCCGCGGCAAGCGCGACGATCGATGGCGAGACGGTCGGGATCGTCAACGACGGCGATACCTACGTGATCGTCAAATCGACGGCGAAAACCGGGAGCGGGCGCCCGCAGCGACCGCCCACCAAAGCGGAGATCGTCGAGCCCTGAACGTGTTGACGCCCGGGCGGCGGGACCTGTATCGACAGGAAAGGGCGGTCCGCACGGGCCGCCCTTCTCGTTTGGAGGAAAGCGCCCGTGACCATCTCGCCACTCATGCCCGTCTATCCACGGTGCGGGGTACGGCCGGTGCGAGGCGAGGGCTGCTATCTCTACGGCGAGGACGGGGCCAAATACCTCGACTTCGCGGCGGGGATCGCGGTCAACGCGCTCGGCCACGGGCATCCCGCGCTGACGGAGGCGATCACGCGCCAGGCGGCGACGCTGATGCACGTCTCCAACCTGTACGGCAGCCCGCAGCAGGAGCGGTTCGCGCAGCGGCTGGTCGATGCGACCTTCGCCGACACCGTGTTCTTCACCAATTCGGGCGCGGAAGCGGTGGAGTGCGCGATCAAGACCGCGCGGCGCTACCATTACGCCAGCGGCGCGCCCGAGCGGAACACGCTGATCACCTTCGACACCGCCTTTCACGGCCGGACGCTCGGCGCGATCTCGGCGACCAACCAGGCCAAGATGCGCGATGGGTTCGAACCGCTGCTGCCCGGGTTCAAATACGCGACCTTCAACGATCTGGACGGCGCGCTGGCGCTGATCGACGGCGCCACAGCCGGGTTCCTTGTCGAGCCGATCCAGGGCGAGGGCGGCATCCGCGTCGCGACGCGCGAGTTCCTTCAGGGTCTGCGCCGCGCCTGCGACGAGCACGGGCTGTTGCTGGTTCTGGACGAGGTGCAGGCGGGCTACGGCCGCACCGGCAAGTTCTTCGCGCACGAATTGTACGGCATCACCCCGGACATCATGGCGGCGGCGAAGGGCATCGGCGGCGGCTTCCCGCTCGGTGCGTGCCTGGCGACCGAGAACGCCGCAAAGGGGATGGTCGCGGGCACGCACGGGTCGACTTATGGCGGCAACCCGCTGGCGATGGCCGCGGGCGAGGCGGTGCTCGACGTGATCCTCGCCGACGGCTTTCTGGAGAACGTCGACGCGATGGGCATGCGGCTGCGCGGCAGCCTGGAGCAGATGATCCCCAATCACGATCACCTGTTCGAATCGGTTCGCGGGCACGGATTGATGCTCGGGCTGAAGCTCAAGAGCGACAGCCGTCGCTTCGTCGCGCATTGCCGCGACAACCACGGTCTGCTGCTGGTCGCCGCGGGCGAGAACGTCGTCCGCATCCTGCCGCCGCTGGTGATCGACGACACCCATGTGACCGAATGCGTCGAACGGCTGAGCGAGGCGGCGCGGGTGTATGTGCCCGTCAGCGATGATTAGGGCGTCTCAGTCCCTCTCCCTTTGGGAGAGGGAAGGGGCCCGCTCGGCGCAGCCGAGTGGGAAGGGTGAGGGTGGCGTCTCTACTTCATTCACCCTCACCCTCCCGCAGCTTCGCTGCTCCTTCCCTCTCCCGGAGGGAGAGGGACGGTGATGCGCCACTTTCTCAACCTTTCCGCCGCGGGCCCCGACGGCGTCGCCGCCATTCTCGCCGACGCGCTCGACCGCAAGGCCGCGCGCCAGGGCTGGCCGAAGGGGCGCGCCGACGCCGACGCACCGCTCGCGGGCCGCGTGCTCGCGCTGATCTTCGAGAAGAACTCGACCCGCACCCGGGTCAGCTTCGACATGGCGATCCGGCAATTGGGCGGCACGTCGATCGTGCTGGACGCCGGCGCCATGCAGCTCGGCCGCGGCGAAAGCGTCGCCGACACCGCCCGCGTGCTG
>SXHP01000045.1 GCA_005773165.1 Sphingomonadales bacterium
GCGCGCATTGTCCTCCAGCACGAAGAAGTCGTCGGGCCCGGTCCGCACCAGGTCGATCCCGCAGATATGCGCCCAGATGCCGTGCGGCGGCCGCATCCCCGCGATCTCGGGGCGAAACTGCGGGTTGCCGAAGATCAGGTCGGGGGGCAGCACGCCTTCTTTCAGGATGCGCCGCTCGCCGTAGATGTCATCGAGGAAAGCGTTGATCGCCTCGACCCGCTGGACCAGCCCTTCGGACAGCCGCGCCCATTCGCTCGCCAGGAACACGCGCGGCACGATGTCGAAGGGGATGATCCGCTCCGCCGCGTCGCTCTCCCCATAGACCGCGAAGGTGATGCCGAGCTGGCGAAAGGTCGTCTCCGCCGCCTGCTGCCGCCGGCGCAGCTCGTCGCCGGGCGTGTCGTCGATCCAGCGGGAGAGCGCGGTCATCTCGGGTCGCGGCGGCGTGTCGCCGGTCATCCCCATGATCTCGTCGAACGCCGGTCGTTTCCCCATCGTGATGATCAATTCTCCGGCGCTTGGTGTGTTCCCTCTCCTTCTTGGCCCCCTCCCGCAAGCAGGAGAGGGTTGGTCACTCGGCGTATTTGACCGAGCAGCCGTACGGCCGCGTTTCGGGCATCGACACCGGCTTGCCCGCCTTCATCTCGGCGAGCGCGGCGGCCACGTGGTTGCGCGCGCCCGCGATGTCGGCGGGGTTGGCGGTCGGCTTGTCGTCGATCCCGCCCTGGTAGCGCAGCACGCCCTTGCCATCGATCACGAACAACTGCGGCGTGGTCTTCGCCGCATAACCGCGCCCGACGCGACCCTCGGGATCGAGCAGATAGGCGGTCGGCGTCGCCTTCGCTTGGACGAGAAACGCCTGTGCTTCGGGGCCGGTCATATGCCCCTGCTTGCCCGGCGCGCCCGAGTTGATCGTCAGCCACACCGCGCCCTGCGCCTTCGCGGCGCCTTGCGTCTTCTGCATGTTGCCGCTGTTGTAATGCTTCTGCACAAAGGGGCAGCCGGGGTTGTTCCACTCCAGCACCACCGTCTTGCCCTTGTAGTCGGCGAGGCTCACCGCCTTGCCGGTCGCATCGGCGACCCGGAAATTGCCTGCTGGCTGTCCGATCGTCTGCTGCGCGTGAGCCGCGCCCGCCAGCATCACCGCCGCCGTCATCGCCACACCGAACCGCATCGCGCTTCTCCTTGCCGCTCAACCCTTCGCCAGCTTGGCCAGCATGCCGGGAGTCAGCACTTGGGGCAAGACCTTCGCCTCCGCCGCGCCGGGCGCGTACCAGAGGTAGAGCGGCACCCCCGCTCGGTTGTGCCGCTCGATGAAGCGGCCGAGCGCGGGATCGCCGTCGGTCCAGTCGCCGACCAGCACCTGCACCCCGCCCGACGCGAACGCGGCCGCGGTCTCGTCCCGCTCGATCGCCGCCTTCTCGTTGACCTTGCAGGTCAGGCACCAGTCCGCGGTGAAATAGGCGAACACCGGTTTCCCGGTCGCGCGGGCCGAGGCCAGCGCCGCCTCGCTGAACGGAGTCGTTCCCGGCGACGCCACCGCCGCGCCGCGCCCGGTGGGGACCAGGGCGAGGCTCGCGACGACCACCCCCACGAGCGCCGCCGCCGCGACCGCCCCGAAGCCGAGCCCCCGCCGCTGCCGCGCGCCTGCGATCCACAGCACGCACGTCAGCGCCAGCGCGGCGAGCAGCGCCAGCGTCATCGCGTCGACCTTGGCGGGCTGCCCCAGCACCCAGGCGAGCGCGATCGCGGTCAGCCACATCGGCACCGACAGGATGCGCCGGAACCGCTCCATCCAAGCCCCCGGCTTGGGCAGCCGCCGCCGGAGCGCGGGCACGAAGCCCAAAGCCAAAAACGGCAGCGCCAACCCCAGGCCCAGGCCCGCGAACACCGCCAGCGCAGCGGGCCAGGGCAGCACCAGCGCTGCCCCCAGCGCCGCGCCCATGAACGGCCCGGCGCACGGCGTCGCGACGAACGCTGCGAGCGCCCCTGTCGCAAACGCCCCGCTTGCGCCGCTCTCTCCTGCAAAGCGCGGCATCGGCACCTCGAACAGCCCGCCGAGATTGAGCGCGATCGCAACCGACAGCAGCAGCAGCAGCAGGATCATCCGCGGGTCCTGCAGCTGGAACGCCCATCCTGCCGCCGATCCGCCCGCGCGCAGCAGCAGGATCGTCGCGCCCAGCCCGAGGCACACCAGCACCACCCCCGCGGTATAGGCCAGCGCCTCGCTGCGCGCTCCGCGCTCGTCTGCCCCCGCCCGCGCGAGGCTGAGCGCCTTCAAACTCAGGATCGGGAACACGCACGGCATGATGTTGAGGATCAACCCGCCGAGCAGCGCCCCCGCGAACGCCAGCGCCGCCGCCGCCGCCCAGCCCCCGCTCGCCGTCACCTGCGCGGCCGCGACGACGCCCGGCATCGCGGCGATCGTGAAGCCGCGCCCTTCCCCGGTGGCCAGCACTCCCTCGATTCGCCCGCCGGCGGGGGTCACCGCCGCGGCGGTTTCGATCAGCAGCCGGTCGCCGTCGCGCGTCACGATCTGCGGCGCGGCATAGTCGATCGCACCGCCCGCCGCGGGGTAGAAATACGCGTCCCCAATCGCCGCATCCGCGGGAAACGGCACGGCCAGCCTGAAGCGCTTCGCCTCCAACTGATACGTCGCCAGCGAGCCGAGCGGCTTGGGCAACGCCGCACGCCATCGGTCGAACCGCGCCCGCGTCTCCGCGGTCGGCCCCGCCTGATCGACCACGAGATCGGTCGCGAGCGTCTGGCTTTCGGGCACGCAGATTTCGCGGGTGCAGACCAGATAATCGAGCTTGACGGTGACCGGCCACACCCCGTCCAGGTCCGGCGGCGCGGTCAGCTCGACCAGATAGGCATGCGGCTTCTCGTAGACATAATTCATCAGCCCCGACACGAGCAGCCGCTCCGGCGTCGGATAGCGCAGCGGCCCCGCACGCCACCCTTCCGGCAAAGTCCATTTGGCGGCGGTCTCGATCCCCGCATCGCCGGGGTTCTTCCAATAAGCGTGCCACCCCGGCTCGGGCGTCGCCTCGATCGCCAGCGTCACGACCCCGCCCGCGGCCGGCGCGCCGCCCTCGGCGACCAGCCGCATCGCGACATGCCGGGTCTGCGCGGAGGCTTGTCCTCCGAGCAGCAGCGCCAGCACCATCAGGATGTACGCGAATGGACGCATGGCGCTCCTTGCCCGGCCGGTCTGCGCCCTGCATAGCCGGACCAACTCCGCTTTGCACCCCAAAGCCCTTTCAAGGACCGACGATGAAGCGTCTCGCCGCCATCCTCCTCGCCACGCTGGCGACCCCCGTCGCAGCGCAGACGGCGACGCCTTCATCGGGGTCCCCGCAAAGTACCACTTTGCGGGGTGGACCGAAATTGATCGTCGCGATCTCGGTCGACCAGCTCTCCGCCGATCTGTTCGCGCAACATCGCAACCGCTTCACCGGCGGCTTCGCGCGGTTGCTGAACGGCGCGGTGTTTCCCAGCGCCTATCAGAGCCATGCGGCGACCGAGACCTGCCCCGGCCACTCGACGATCCTCACCGGCGCCCGCCCCGCCAAGACCGGGATCATCGCCAACACCTGGATCGACCAGCGCGCGCCGCGCGCCGACAAGCAGGTCTATTGCGCGGAGGACGAGCGGGTACCCGGATCGACCAGCAAGGCGTATACCGCGTCCGACGTGCACCTGAAGGTGCCGACGCTCGGCGAGCGGATGAAAGCCGCCGATCCGGCGAGCCGCGTCGTCGCGGTCGCGGGCAAGGACCGCGCCGCGATCATGATGGCGGGACGCAGGGCCGACGAGATCTGGTGGTGGAACGGCAAGACCTACGCCACGTACGCCGGCCGCGCCGAGCCGGGCGCGGTCACCCGCGGCAAGGCGGCGGTGGCGGCGCTCGTCGCCCGGCCGCAGGAGGCGCTTCCGCTTCCCGGCTGGTGCGCCAGTTCAGACCGCCCCATTACCGTCGGCACGCAGACCTTGGGTCAGGGCCGCTTCGCGCGCGAGGCGGGCGACGCCGCCGCCTTCCGCGCCTCGCCGGTGTCCGACGCCGCGGTGCTCGGCATCGCCGCGGGGCTCATCCAGGACATGCAGCTCGGCAAACGCGCAGCACCCGACCTGATCGCGGTCGGCCTGTCCGCCACCGACTATATCGGCCACGCGACGGGAACTCAGGGCGCGGAGATGTGCATCCAGATGGCCGAGCTCGACCGCGCGCTCGGCGATTTCTTCGCGGTGCTCGACAGCTACGCCATCGACTATCAGGTGATGCTCACCGCCGACCACGGCGCGCACGACATGACCGAACGCCATATCCAACGCGCAATGCCGATGGCGGCGCACATCGCTCCCGAACTGCAGGCGAAGCGGATCGGCGCCGCGATCGGTCAGGCGCTCGGCGTCGCCGGGCCGGTGCTGCTGGGCAGCGAGGCCGATATCTACGTTGACCGCGATCTGCCGGCGCCGACCCGCGCGCGGGTGCTGGCCGAGGCCAAGCGCCGCTATTCGGCCATGCCCCAGGTCGCGGCCGCCCTCACCCGCGCGGAGGTCGCCGCGACGCCGGTGCCGACCTCGCCGCCAGAGACCTGGACCTTGGCCGAGCGCGCCCGCGCCTCCTTCGACGCCGAGCGCTCGGGCGACCTGCTGGTGATGCTGAAACCGCGGGTGACGACGATTGAGGTCCCCGGCCCCGGTTATGTCGAGACCCACGGCAGCCCGTGGGACTATGACCGCCGGGTGCCGCTGCTGTTCTGGCGCAAGGGAATGACCGGTTTCGAGCAGCCCTTGTCGGTCGAAACCGTCGACATCGCGCCGACGTTAGGTGCGATGCTCGGGGTCGAAACGCCGGAGGTAGACGGACGATGCCTCGATCTCGACCCGGGTACTGGCACTACGTGTAGGTGACGTAGTCGGTCAGCCAAAAACAATCCGTCACCCCGGACTTGTTCCGGGGTCCAGGGTGCAGCGAGCGATGACCTGCGACCCTCTACCCTGCAAGCTCGCCGCGCGCTGGACCCCGGAACAAGGCTCTGCCGAGCGAAGTCGAGGTATCCGGGGTGACGGAGGATTCTTGGCTGACGCCGCAGCGTCTACAGTTACCGAACCTCCAACGCCTTGATCCTCGCCCCCAACCGGTTCGCCCCCAACGCCAGCCGGTCCCGGCTGAAATCCACCACGAACGTCGTCGGCCGCGGCTGCCCGGGGGCGATCCGCGCTTCATTGTCCTCGATCCGCAGCCCGTCCGACGGATAGGTGGATTGCTCCGCGCGGACGACGATCATCGCGGTCGGGTTCTCCTTCTGCGGCCCTTGCACGAACACGTTGCGCGCGATCAGCCCGGTCGCGCCCTCCGGCAGATCGATCATGTAGTTGGTGCGCGTGCCGCCCGTGTCGTCGAAGCTGTTGTCCGTCACGCTCGCCCGCGGCGCTCGCAGCTTGACGTAATGCCCGCCGCGCCCGCGTTCGAAGCGAGACCGGGTGATCGTCACCGTGCCGCTCGTCAGGTACAGCGAGTGCGAGCAATTCTCGTCCGGCCGGCAGCGGCCGAGATCGGCGAAGGTCGACCGGTCGATCGTGATCCGCTGGACGTTCCGGTCGCCGCCCAGGATGCCCTGCTCGCTGTCGAGAAAAGTCGAATTGCTGACGTGGAGGTCGCCCGTCTCGGTGCGGATGCCCGCGCCGTTGCCGTCGGGCACCGCATAGCCGCGGAACACCAGTCCCTCCACCCGGCTCCCCCGCCCGCGCAGCACCAGCCCCGCTTTCTGCTCGCACGCGACCCGCTCGAAAATCGCGCGTCCCGCCTCGGCGGCGCGATAGGTGATCCGCCCAGCTTCCTGCACCGCGCAATCACGGTGCACGCCCGGCGCGACGACGATCGTCCCCTCGCCTCCGCCGATCGCATTCACCGCCTCCTGCAACCGGTCGAAGCCGCGGCCATCGACGGTGTAGGGAGCGGGGGTCGCAGCCCCGATGAGGAGCAGGAGGGGGAGGATACGGATCATGCCCTACGCCTCCGCCAAGCGTGCAAAGGCGGCAATACGCAAAGGCAGTTAACGCCGGGGCATCGCGGAGTAGCGGGTTAGCGGAAACGTCGTGTGTCCCACTCCGACACCGATTGCCCCGCCGACCCAATCCGTCACCCCGGACTTGTTCCGGGGTCCAGCGCCCGGCAGGCGGTGCCGCCCGAGCCTCCATCCGCATAACCTGCGGAACCTGGACTTCGGCACAAGGCCGGGGTGACGGCGTACTTGTCCGCCCGTCTGACCCCTAATCCAAGTTCGGCCGCAGCCACCGCGTCGCCTGCGCCAGGTCCACCCCCCGCCGCGCCGCATAGTCCGCGACCTGATCCTCCCCGATCCGCGCCACCCCGAAATACTCGGCCTCCGCATGGCCGAAGTAGAAGCCCGACACCGCCGCTGTCGGCAGCATCGCGAAGCTCTCGGTCAGCTCCAGCCCGGCGTTCGCCTCCGCATCGAGCAGGTCGAATAGCGTCCGCTTGAGCGAGTGCTCCGGGCACGCCGGATAGCCCGGCGCGGGACGGATGCCGCGGTATCGCTCGCGGATCAGCGCTTCGTTGGTCAGTTGCTCGTCGGGCGCGTAGCCCCACAGGTCGCGGCGGACATGCGCATGAAGCGCTTCGGCGAACGCCTCCGCCAGCCGATCCGCGAGCGCCTTCAGCAGGATGTCGTTGTAATCGTCGTTGTCCGCCTTGAACCGCGCGAGGTGCGCATCGATGCCGTGGATGCCGACCGCGAAGCCGCCGATCCAATCGCCCGCGGGGTCGATGAAGTCGGCCAGGCACATGTTCGCGCGGCCTTCGCGCTTGGCGATCTGCTGGCGCAGCATCGGCAGCCGGGTCGAATGCTCGTTGGTGCGGTCCAGGTCGGGAACGCGGAAGCCCGGCGGGATCGCGGCGCCGTCGGGGGAGCGCAGGTCGGCGCTGTGCTTGTCATACACCCAGATGTCGTCGTCATGGCGGTGGCACCGCCACAGCCCCGCGACGCCCTTCGCCGTCAGCCACTTCTCATCGACGATCCGGTCGAGCATAGCTTGCGCGTCGGCGTAAAGCCCGCGCGCGCTTTCACCGACCACCGCGTCGTCGAGGATCGCGGGAAAGTTTCCCGCCAGCTCCCACGCGCGAAAGAACGGCGTCCAGTCGATGAAGCCGCGCAGGTCGGCCGGGTCCCAGTCGTCGAACACGTGCACCCCCGGCTTCGCGACCGGCGGGGCCTTCAGCGCCATGTCCGCCTTGAACCCGCGCTCGCGCGCGACGTCGAGCGGGAGGAGATCGTTCTGCCCCCTGCCCTCGCGCGCCGCCCGGACCGCGTCATATTCCGCGGCGACCTGTTCGACATAGGCGTCGCGGCCGGTGTCGCTGACCAACGTCGTCGCCACCCCCACCGCGCGGCTCGCGTCGAGCACGTGGACTACCGGCCCCTTGTAAGCGGGCGCGATGCGCAGCGCGGTATGGACCTTGGACGTCGTCGCGCCGCCGATCAGCAGCGGCATCGTCATCCCCGCGCGCTGCATCTCCTCGCCCACCGTCACCATCTCGTCGAGCGA
>SXHP01000046.1 GCA_005773165.1 Sphingomonadales bacterium
CGGTCGCCAAGACAGCGGCATAAATGATCACCGTAATAAACGGAGAAAGAACCTGAAAGTCGCGACCCCCGACATGATGGGCATCGTCGGCCGCCTGGGCAAGGTGCTCGGCCCCAAGGGGCTGATGCCGAACCCCAAGCTCGGCACCGTCACGATGAACGTCGCGCAGGCGGTCAAGGACGCCAAGGGCGGCCAGGTCGAATACCGCGTCGAGACGGCGGGCATCATCCACTCCGGCATCGGCAAGGCGAGCTTCCCGGCGGAGGACCTGCGCGCGAACTTCGACGCGCTGGTCGACGCGGTGGTCAAGGCCAAGCCGAGCGGGGCCAAGGGCAAATACGTCCGCAAGGTCGCGATCTCGTCGACGATGGGCGCGGGGATCAAGGTCGACACGGCCGAGGTCGCGGGCGCTTAAACGTCCCTATACCCTTCCTCACCCCGGACTTGTTCCGGGGTGACGAACAGATCAAGGGCCGGGATCACTCCCGGCCCTTTTCGCATTCAGCTCGCCGCCGTCGCCTGCGCCGCGGCAGGCGCCGCCTCCGGCAGCTCCTCCGCTCCCGGCAGATCCCAGCGGTCCATCACGATCGCCGAGCAGGCATAGGTCGCCTTGTTGCGGAACCCCGCGGGCTTCATCGCCGCCGCGAGAGCGGGCTGCTTCCCCGCCAGCGCCGCGCGCGTCTCCTCCAGCCGCGGGGTCCAGGCGAGCGTCGACACCTTCGATCCATCCGCCTTTTCGACGTTCCAGAACGGAATGAAGTCGCCCAGATATGCGACCTCGCCCGCCTCGACGTGAAAGGTCGGCGCGCCGAAGCAGTAGCTGGTCGTCGACAGCGTCATGCCCGACATCGTGCTCGACACGACATAGTCGCCCGGCGTCACGCGAATCACCTGCACTTCATACGGTGCCTTGCGGTCCTGCGAGCGCGCGTCCACGCCGTAGACGGTCTTGTCGCCCAGCTTCTTCCAATCCTTCGGCCGGTACACCAGGTCGCGCCCCCCGACGTCATAGCGCGAGAGTTGGACCAGGCCGTGCCTGCCCTCCGCCGCCTTCACCGGACGCCGGTACGCGACGACCACCGCCGCCTCGCCCGGCGCGAGCACGACGGGCGCGGCGGGGTCGACCTTCTTGCCGGTCCACACGCTCGCGGGCGCGGGGACGGGCGCGTCCAGCGGCAGGGCGGGGTCCGGCGCGAGCGAGAAGCTGGTCCGCTCGGTAACGACCCCGTCGACGCTCGCCGCGCCGACAATCCGCTCGAAGTAGGCGCTGCGCTGGTCGTCGGTCATCGCCGCCACCTTCGCCTCTTCGTCCTTGGGCACCTCGACCAGCCGCCAGCCCTTGATCAGCAGACACTGCCGCCGATTGGCGCGGCGCTGCTGCCCTTCGGCGATCGCCCCTGCGATCAGCCCGCCGATGCCGCCGCCGATCCCGGCTGCGAGCGGCGAGATCACCGCGGGATTGTAGAAATACGGGATCGTCCCGGACGGCGTCCGCGAACCGCGCGCGATCAGGCGGCACGTCTGCCAGTCGGCGTCATATTGCGCCCGCGTCGCGCCCGGCTTGTTGTAGAAGCGGCTGTCCTTCAGATCGCGCGCGGCATCCTTGGCGATCTCCTCGGGCGTGTCGTCGGTCACCGGCGCTTGCGGCACCGGCGCGGGCTTGGTCCCGCCGACCGGCACCGGCATATACCCCTGCCCCCACGCGGGCGTCGCCAGCACCGCGACGCACGCGAGCAATCCACTGTAGCGCATATAATCCCCTCCCCGTTGAACCACTAATCTGGCCTAACCGGGAGGGGATTTGCAAGCCGTTGACGACGCTACATCTTCTTCGTCAGCTTCGCCGCGATCTCGTACATCTCCTCCGGCGCATAGTCGGGGGTGAAGACGTTGGGCTGCCCAGCCAGCTCGTGGATCTTGCCGCCGTCGGGCATGCCGTCGACGACCTCCAGGTTCCCCTTCGGGTCGCCCGGCAGCGTGACCTCGTCGTTGCTCCAGATCGCCGACAGCTCCTGGTAATCGTCGGGGCTCCAGGTGTAGAGCCGGCGGTGCGACCCCTCGTCCAGATACTTCTGGCATTCGGGGATGCGGGACAGGTCGATGTTGGGGGTCGGCAGCATCTTCTCGATCGCGACGCCGGTGATCTTCTTGAGCGCAAGCGCATAGGAATGCGCATGAACCGACCCGCGCACCAGCAGGTATCCGCACACCTCGCGCCCGGTCGGGTCGCTCAGCGTCTCGTAGACCCGGAGCTTGTGGAGCCGGGCCCCGCATTCGAGGTGGAAGTTGTGGAGCAGGTCGAACACCACGTTGCCCGTGGTGGTGACGAAGTCGCGGTTCCACGACGCGCCGTTGCTGTCGACGGGCATCGCGCCGCCCGCATTGGCGAAGAACGACCCCGCGAGCCGGATGTCGGTCATGTCCTCAAACGGCGCCATGGAGATGTCGCCGCCGTCGCCGGTGTCGTCGCCGTCGGGGCCGTTGGCGAGCATCGCGACGCCGTTGGAGACCAGCTCAACGTGCCCCAGCTCCTCCGCGGTGATCGACGCCACCAGGCTGTAGAACGGCCGCAGCTTGCTTTTGGACCGGAAGTTGAAGCTCTGGAACATGTAATTGCTCAAGGTGGACATCTCCCCGTATTTCCCGCCCAGAAGCTCCTGCAGCGCGGCGGCGGCGTTGGGGTCCTTGGCCTTGGGCGCAGGCAGTTCGGCTTGCAGCTTGTCGACGCGCATGAACATGGGCACGGACCTTTCCTGGGAGGGGACGACTCCAACAGGCCGCATCCGCGGAAAGTTGCCGATTCCGACATGGTTGGTGACGCAGGTTAGCACGATTGCTACGCCCGCCCGGTGGCGCTCCTTCACGACCTCAACAGCCAGAGCCTCGGCGCCGTGCTGAGGACCGCATTGGACGCGGTCGTCGTGATGCGGATGGACGGCACGATTGCCGGGTGGAACGACGTCGCGGAGCGCACCTTCGGCTGGTCGTTCGCGGAGGCGCAGGGCAAGCGGATGAGCGAGATGATCATTCCCCACCGCTACCGCCATGCGCACGAAGCGGGGCTGTCGCGGTATCTCGCAACAGGCGAAGGTCCGGTGCTCGACACGCATTTCGAGATCGAAGCGCTCCACCGCGACGGCCGCGAGCTGCCCGTCGAGCTCTCCATCACCCGCACCGAGCAGTTCGAGGAGCCGGTGTTCCTCGGCTTCCTGCGCGACATTTCCGACCGTCGCGACGCCGCGCGGCGGCAGGAGCTGATGGTCGGCGAGCTCAATCACCGGGTCAAGAACCTGCTGGGCGTGGTCGCGGGAATCGCGCACCAGACCGCGCGCGCGTCGCGGAGCCTGGACGAGTTCGGCCCCGCCTTCGGCGGCCGCCTCGCGTCGCTGAGCAAGGCGCACGAGATCCTGACCGCGGCGGTGTGGGAGCAGGCGCCCTTGCGCGCGCTCGCCGACGAGCTGCTCGGCGGCTATGCGCAGGTGACGATCGAGGGGCCGCCCGTCGCGCTGATGCCGCGCCAGTTGCTCAGCGTCAGCATGATCCTCCACGAGCTGCTCACCAACGCGCTGAAATATGGCGCGCTGTCGGACCCCGATGGGCGGATCGCGCTCGATTGGCGGGTCGACGGCGATGCGCTGTCGCTCCGCTGGATCGAAAGGGGGCTGAGCGGCGTTGCAGCTCCCGCCGCCAAAGGATTCGGAACCCGCATGATCGCGCTCAGCGTCAGCCACGAACTGCACGGGCGAAGCGACACCGAATGGCGCGACGCCGGGCTCGCCTTCGCCCTCACCTTTCCGCTGGAAGCGGCGAAGGCCGGGTGATCCGCTCCTTTTCTCCGCAAGCGGCCCGCGACGCCGCCGTCCGGCCGCGCGGCGCGCCGCCGCCGGTCGACCCTGCGCTGCTCGGCACCCCGGTCCTCATCATCGAGGACGAAGCGATGATCGCCTGGACGCTGGAGTCGCTGTTCGACGACATGGGATTCACGAGCGTCTCGCTCGCGCCCGACGCGGATGCGGCGATCGCTGCGGCGCGGGCGGACGCGCCGGGGCTGATCGTGTCCGACATCAATCTGGGGCACGGGCCCGACGGCGTCGCGGCGGTGGCGGCGATCACGGCCGCAGCGCCGACGCCGACCGTGTTCGTGACCGGCTACGCCTGCGAAGATGTCCGCGCCCGCATCGCGCGGGCGGTTCCGGGCGCGGCGGTGCTGCGCAAGCCGGTGCAGCTCGACGAGCTCCAGCGCGCGGTGATCGACGCGCTGCGGGGGTCGACTCCGCATTGAGGACGGTGGGCGTCGCCTCAAGCTAACCGTCACCCCGGGGTGACGGCGGTATTTTGGGCAATTGGCCTGCGCAGAGTTCGAGTTGGCTACCCGCGCATCAACCGGGTCGGCATCCGCGTCACCGCGCCCGCGATGACCTTGGACCCGTAAGCCTTGGCGACCGCCGCGGTGTCGTCGATGTTGTTCATCACCACCCGCGTTCCCCCGCTGGCGAGCGTCTCGATCGCGCTGATCGGCAGCTTGCGCTTGGCGCAGGCGGCGATGACGTGAGCCTGGGGCGCGTTGACGTTAATCGCTCGGGACATGGGCGAACTCCTTTGAACAAGAAAAAAGGGGCGTCGCGGAAGATCCCGCGACGCCCCTTGGCAGGTCAGGCGGCCTGGAGGTTGACCGCCGAGGTCTTGCCCCTGCGATCGGTCTCGAGCTCGTAGGTCACGCGCTGATCCTTATCGAGCGTCCGCATGCCCGCGCGCTCGACCGCCGAGATGTGCACAAAGGCGTCGCCGCCGCCGCTCTCGGGCGCGATGAAGCCGAAGCCCTTGTCGGGGTTGAAGAATTTGACGGTTCCGGTGATCATGGGTGTATCCTTGTCCCATAAGTGACGAGCATGCGCCAACAGCGGCGCATCCCGGCTTCGTTGAGGCTAGAAAGGGACAAGAGGGCGCTGACGCCCTGTATATCCGTCGCATGCGACGTAAGCCTCAGGGATATGGGGTATGCGCCGCGGATTGTAAGGGGGCGTCCCTGCCCTTTCGCGCCAGCGGCCGTGTTGACTTGCCGCGCGGTTCCGCTATGGCGCGCCGCAACCCCGTGCCGGCTTCGGCCTGGCGCGGGTCCGTCCGAGACAGCAGGCGCCGCGGGTTCTCCCAACGCTTAATCTCCTGCCGAGATGGGGAAATGGTTCTACGCCGGTCGCCTTTCGCGCTCCGGTTTCGCCGCGCTTTCCGCCCGGCCCCATGCCCTTGTCGCTGGACACCCCGGGGGGTGTTCCCACTCTCCGGTTCGTAACCGGGCGCGGCTGCATGGCTGCGCTCAGAATGTGGAGAATGGCATGGATCGTGCTCAAAAGGCCGCGGCCGTCGCCGAACTGAACCGCACCTTTTCCGAGGTCGGCGTGGTGGTCGTCACCCGCAACCTCGGCATGACCGTCGCGCAATCGACGGTCCTGCGCAACAGGATGCGCGAAGCCGGCGCGACCTACAAGGTCTCGAAGAACAAGCTTGCCGCCATCGCCCTGGAGGGCACCGACTACGGTTCGATCAGCGCGATGCTGACCGGTCCCGTCGGTCTCGCCACATCGACCGACCCGGTCGCCGCGGCCAAGGTCGCGGTCGATTTCGCGAAGACGAACGACAAGTTCGAAATCGTGGGCGGCGCGATGGGCGCGACCGCGCTCGACGTGGAGGGCGTGAAGGCGCTCGCCACCCTGCCCTCGCTGGACGAGCTCCGGGCGAAGATCGTCGGCCTGATCGTGGCGCCCGCCACCAAGCTGGCGACCATCACCCAGGCTCCGGCGGCGCAGATCGCGCGGGTGCTTTCGGCGTATGCGGAAAAAGAAGCAGCGTAAAACCACAACCCGTCACCCCAGCGAAGGCTGGGGTCTCGCAGTTCGAGAGAGATGCCAGCGTGCGCTGGCATGACGATCAACCGGAGAATACACATGGCAGACCTGAATTCGCTCGTTGAGAGCCTGAGCGCCCTCACCGTCCTCGAAGCCGCCGAGCTTTCGAAGCTCCTCGAAGAGACGTGGGGCGTCTCCGCCGCCGCAGCCGTCGCGGCTCCGGCAGCCGGCGGTGCCGGCGGCGCGGCTGCGCCTGCGGCCGAAGAGCAGACCGAGTTCGACGTGATCCTGACCGGCGACGGCGGCAAGAAGATCAACGTCATCAAGGAGGTCCGCGCGATCACCGCGCTCGGCCTGACCGAAGCGAAGGCGCTGGTCGAGGGCGCGCCCAAGGCCGTCAAGGAAGGCGTGTCGAAGGACGAGGCCGCCAAGCTCAAGGCGCAGCTGGAAGCAGCCGGCGCGACCGTCGAGGTCAAGTGAGCTGAAGCGGGAGTGCGATCTGGCCAGGGCTAAATCGCACTCCCGCGAAGCCGGCCGGCGCGGCTCGCCGCGGCCGACGTCATTGGATTCACTCCCATGACGGCCTCGGTTGAAGAAGGGGGCGGTTCCGGCGACGGAGCCGCCCCTTTTCGTCGTACAGCCCCCTACCGCCGCCGCGCCGTGCCGCTCGGCCGCGCCGCCACCTGTTCGATCATCCGCGGCGAATCCATCCAGAACGGCGCGAGCTTGGGGGAGTCGACCCGCTCCACCCCGATCACGAAGCCCTGCGTCGTGCGGTGCTCGGCCCCGTCCGCGTCGCGGTGCTCGACATGGACATGGACCAGCGGCACCAGCATCTCGCGCCCGCCCGCGCGCATCGGCGGCAGATCGGCGAGCGCCGCCGCCGCCACCCCGCGGAACGTCCGCGATTCGCCTGGCGCGAGCGAGAAGGCCGGGACGACGGGCTTGGCGATCGGCTCGCCCTCGCCCGGCGCGTCGTCGACGCCCTGCGCCGCGACGAGGGTGAGCGCGGCGCGGATCGCCTCCGCGGGCGCCGCGCCCTCGTTGGCGATCGTGACCTCGCAGTCGGCGACCGCGGTGATCATGTTGAGGCCTGCGCGGACCGGGCGCAGTTCGATCGTCAGCCAGGCTCCGCCGACCGGCCCGGCCCGGAGCGGCGGCGGCGCGGGTGGCAGAGGCTCGGACCGGGGGGCGGCCGCGGGCGGCTCGGGCGTCGCATCGCGCCAGTAGCGGACCCACAGCAGCGCAAGCAGCGCCAGCCCCGCCCCGCCGAGCAGCCACGGAATCCAGTCGACC
>SXHP01000346.1 GCA_005773165.1 Sphingomonadales bacterium
CATGGCGGACAGCGAGGCGCGGCGCACTTCCTCGGCAACTTCGCCGCCGGTGGTCGGCGCGAACAACTGCGCTTCGTCGACGACCACCAGCGCAGGATACCAATGCTCGCGCGGGGCGTCGAACAGCGCGGAGAGGAACGCCGCCGCACACCGCATCTGCCCCTCCGCCTCCAGCCCCTCCAGGCTCAGCACCACCGACGCGCGGTGTTCGCGCAGCCGCGCCGCGAGCCGCGCGATCTCGGCCACCGCATAGTCCGCCGCCTCGATCACGACATGGCCGTAGGCGGGGCCGAGCGTCACGAACTCCCCTTCGGGATCGACCACCACCTGCTGCACCTGCCCCGCGGGACCTTTCTGGCGCTGGGCCCCGCGGTGTCGCGGCGGCCGGTGTCGGTCAGGATCGGCGCGGTGGAGACGTCGGCGCGGTCGGGGAGCCCCAAGCTGACCCCGCTGCCGAGCGCGCCCGCGGCGGACCTGCAGGAGCTGGTCTTCGCAGCGCCCGAGGTGGACGACGTGCCGCAACTGCCGATGACGTTCGAGACGCGGCCGCGGCGGGTGCCCGCAGAGGAGCTGCTCGCCGATCTGGCGCGCCCGGCTCCCCCCGCCGCCGAGCCTGAGCGCGAGCCCGAGGAGGTCGAGGCGATCGTCGCGGGGGTGATGCGCGCGATCGTCGAGGATCGCGAATCGGTGCGGCATCCGGCGTCGGTGCTGTTCCAGGACTTTCAGGTGCGCTGCCGGATGGCGGGGCTCGCGCGGCCGCCGCTCGATCTCGCCCTGTTCGCGCGGCGGCTGTCGGCGGCGCGCGGCGGGGTGTTCGACATGAGCGATCCGGCGTGGGAGGAAGCGCTGCGCCTGGCGGGCGCGCTCCCCGACGACATGCTCGGCGCGTTCCTGCTGGTGGCGCGCGCGGCGCGGGACGGCGAGCCGTGCCCGTCGGATGCTGCGATCGCCGAGACGTACGGAACCAGCTCGCTCGGGCGGGTGCGACGGCTGATGGCCTATATCGAATCGCGCGAGCTGATCGTGTGCCGAACCGATCTGTCGGGCAAGCGGTCGATCACGATTCCGCGGCTGGGATGGACGACGGCGTCGGCCGAGGCGGCCTGACCCACTTGCGTGTCATGCACACATGAAAAGGGCCGCGGCACGAATGCCACGGCCCCTTTTCGCATGGATAACGGGTTACGCCTCTTCGGTCGCCGCGGCCTTGCGCTTGCGGCCCGACGTAGCGGCCGCGGGCGCGGCTTCCTCGCCCTTGCGCGCGCCGGGCTTGCGGCCGAGACCGATCTTCTTCGCCATCGCGCGGCGGCTCTCCGAGTAATTCTCGGCGACCATCGGGTAATCGGACTTGAGCCCGTAACGCTCGCGATACTCGGCGGGCGACAGGCCGTGGGTCGCGAGATGGCGGCGCAGCGTCTTGTACGGCTTGCCGTCGATCATCGAGATGATGTGGTCCTTCGACGCGAGCGATTTGCGCGCGGAGACCGCGGGCGTGTACTCGGCGGCGGTTTCCGTAGCGGCAGGCGCCTCGGTACGGCCGAACAGCATCGACACGGTTTCATGCATCTTGCCGAGAAATGCCGGGACGTCGTCCGCAGTCGTCCGGGTATTGGGATTGCCCAGCCAAGCAATGGTCAGCTCGGTCGCGAGTTCCACCGCGTTGTTCTCGATCGTCTCTTCGGTCATTGAATACTCCTACTGGGCGCGCTCTACCGCTATCGGCATCCACGTCAATACTGTAATTTGTACGAATGCGACGTCGTTCAAGATGAACGACGGTTAAGGTAACGCACCACTTCGAAGAACGTGCCCCGTCATCGACACACGAAAGTCAACGCGATGAACGTCGCGCGCGTGATCGCGCGCGCGCCAAGCATCAGTGCGCCTGCACGAACGCCGCAAGCCGTCGAAGATGGCCGCTGAGCGCCGCATCGTCGAGGAAACTGCCGAGAAAGCTGTTGCGCGCAAGCGCGACCACCTGATCGCGCGACAAAGACCGCGCCGCAGCGGTCGCGCGAAAGTTCTCGCCGATATAACCGCCGAAGTACGCCGGGTCGTCCGAATGGATCGTCGCGCGCAAGCCCAGTTCGAGCATCCGGTCGATCGGATGCACGTCGAGGCTGGCGACGTTGCGGAGCGCGACGTTGGACAGCGGGCACACCGTCAGCGTGGTCGCATCCCGCGCCAGCCGCGCGACCAGCGCGGAATCCTCCAGCGCACGGTTGCCGTGATCGATGCGGTCGACGCCGAGCACGTCGAGCGCCTCGAGGACATAGGCGGGAGGCCCTTCCTCCCCCGCGTGCGCGCACAGCTTCAGCCCACGTTCGCGCGACGCCGCGAACACCGCTGCGAACTTGGACGGCGGATGCCCGACCTCCGATGAATCGAGCCCGACCCCGACGAATCGGTCGAGCCACGGCTCGGCCTGCTTCAGGGTCGCGAACGCGTCCTCCTGGTCGAGGTGGCGCAGATAGCTCATGATCAGCTCGACCGTCATGCCGTGCTTCTCCTTCGCGGTCGCGACCGCGGCGAGCAGCCCGCGCACGACGACCTCGAACGGGATGCCGCGATGGGTGTGGGTCTGCGGATCGAAGAAGATCTCGGCGTGCACGACGCCGTCGGCCGCGGCGCGATCGAAATAGGCGAGCGCGAGGTCGTGGAAATCCTCCTCGGTCCGGAGCACGTCGCCCCCCGCGTAATAGATGTCGAGGAAGCTCTGGAGGTCGGTGAAGCTGTACGCCGCGCGCACCTCCTCGACCGAGCGGAACGGGATGGCGACCCGGTTCCGCGCGGCGAGCGCGACCATCATCTCGGGCTCCAGCGTGCCTTCGATATGGAGATGCAGCTCGCACTTCGGCAGCGCGGTGAGAAAGGCGTCGTCGATCATGGCGGTCTCCGTGGGCGGGCGCGACGCTATCTGCGTCGGGCCCCGTCCGCAAACCCGCATTCGGTTTGACGGGGGTGACCGCTGCATGGCAACAAGACACCGAAGAGGCGGCGCACCGCCCGGCGACAAGTGGGAGTGAAGGCCTTGCACAGACGTGATTTCCTCAACCTGGCGGGGCTTGCGGCCGCGGGCGGGGCCTTGCCGCCGTTCCTGGGCCGCGCGATCGCCGCGCAGGAGCTGCAGTCGGTGATCGACGTCGGGCTGAAGCGCCGCCTCGCCGACGCCGCGCTCAACGCCGCGACCTCTTCGGGCGCGAGCTATTGCGACGTCCGGGTCGGCCGCTACCTGCGCCAGTTCGTGATCACCCGCGAGAAGATGGTCCAGAACGTCGTCAACACCGAATCGACCGGCGTCGGCGTCCGCGTGATCGCGGGCGGGGCCTGGGGCTTCGCGGCGACCAACGAGCTCACCCCCGACGCGGTCGCGGTCGCCGCGCGCCAGGCGACCGCGATCGCCAAGGCCAACGCCCGGACGCAGACCGCGCCCGTCCGGCTCGCGCCCGTCAAGGGCGTCGGCGAGGTGAGCTGGAAGACCCCGATCGTCAAGAATTCGATGGCGGTGCCGATCAAGGACAAGGCCGACCTGCTGCTGTCGGTCAACGCTGCGGCGCAAGGGGCGGGCGCGGACTTCGTAAATTCGATCCTCGAACCCGCCGCAGGCACGTTTCCGACGGACCACCACACGGACACAGAAACCATCGCCGGTAGCCACCAAGGAAGCACTCTGATTGAACGATGGCGATCGTCTTTTGAAACGACCGA
>SXHP01000347.1 GCA_005773165.1 Sphingomonadales bacterium
ACCAGTCGCAGTTGCGCGTGCCGCCGACCCCCGCCGCCGCCTCATCCGAGAGCAGCCGCAAGCCCGACTTCTGGAGCACCGTCGTCTTGCCCGCGCCGGGCGGGCCGATAATGACGTACCAGGGTAAGATGTAGAGCGCGTCCTTGCCGCTCTCGCGGACCTTGGCGAGCGCGGCCTTCATCTTGCCCGCGACCGCTTCGCCTTCGGTGTCGACGGGCTCCATCGCCTTGGCGATCGCCGCGGCGGCGCGGCGGCGCTTGACGACATGCCACACCGCCGCGGCGGCGAATACGAGCCAGACGACAAGGATCAGCCACCAGCGCAGGAACAGCGCGCCGCCGATCAGAAGCCCGCAGACGAGATAGACGACCAGCGTCGCAAGCAGCGCGGCCCCCACCGCCAGCACCCACCAGTTGGTCAGGAAGCGCTTGATCGCGGCCATCACGCGCTCCTGGGGATGATCAGTTCGACGCGCCGGTTGCGCGCCTTCGCCTCCGCCGAAACGCCGCGGCTCACCGGCTCGCGGTCGCCGCGCCCGACCGCCGCCAGCCGGTCCTCGCCGACGATGGGCCCGAGCACCGCCACCGCATCGTCGGCGCGCGCCGCGGACAGCGCCGCATTGTCGGGGTAGGTCGCCGCCAGCGTCCCCCTGATCGCGTCGCTGTCGGTGTGCGCCGCGACGGTGATCCGGCCCTGTTCTGGCTTGAGCGCGTTGCCCGCCTGGATGACGAGTTCGCGATACGGATCGGCGAGCGTCGCCGCCCCCGCCTCGAACATGCCCGCGGGCAGGCCGGGGCAGGCCGACACGGTCAGCCGGATGTTCGCGCCGTCGTCGTCGGCCTTGATGCACGGGCTGCGCAGCCGCTGGCGGATACGCGTGAGCTGGGTCGACTCGCTTGGCGGGAGCACCCCCACCCGGTCGATCTGCGCGAGAGTCTGCGGGGGCACGTTCCGCAAAGCCGTCCATGCCGCCTCGTCGCGGCTGTCGAGCCACAGCTTCATGCCGAAAAAGATTACCAGCAGCGCCGCGAACACCGCCGCCGCCGCCGCAATGAAGCGCGCGCCCCAGCCGACCTTGCGCACCGGGGTCGGCACGCCCTGCCAGTGCGGCACCAGATCGGTCTCGGGCCGCGCGTGGATCTCGCCGAGCGCGGAGAAAATCTGGTTCATCTTGGCGCTCAGTTGCGCCTGCGCGTCCGGCAGCACGCGGTAGCGCCCCTGGAACCCGACCGCGAGGCACGCCTGATACAGCTCCAGCAGGTCGCGGTACGCCGCCGGGCGCGCGAGCATGTTGTCCAGGATAGTCCAGAACTGGTCGCCGCCGAAGGCCTGGCCGAAGCTCTGCACGACCAGGCTCTGCCGCGCCCAGTCCGACGTCGCGCCGCCGGGCAAATTCTGCACGATGTCGTCGAGCGTCGCGAGCACCGCGTAGCGCGCCCGGGCGTTGTCCTCGGCGGAGAGCCCCAGCTCGTTCAGCGACTTCTCGAACGCCTTCGCCTCGGCGGTCGCCGTGCGCAGCAGCCCTTGCGGGTCGGCGACCTGCCGCTCGGCCTGCACCGCGGCGGCGAGCGTCAGCAGCCGCGCCGCGATCGGCATGACCGGATTGCGCGCGCGCATCGGGAAGGACAGCGGCGGCACGTCATCGGCCGGGATCGCGAGCGGCGGCGGCGCGGCGGCCGGAGACGGCGTCGCCGCGGCGAGCGGCGACGGGCGGAACACGGTCCGGTCGTTGTCGCTCATCGCGCCTGCCTCCTCACCGCCCAGAGTTCGAGATCGAGATCGGGCCACTCGCCCGCGATGTGCAGCCCGAGCGCAGGCGCGGTCGCGAAGTCCTTCCAATCGGGGGACGAGCGGTCGAGTTCGAAATAGACGTAGTTCGGCATCACCCGGATCTGCGGCGGCGGCGCGCCGACCGGGGTCAGCGGCACGCCGGGCAAGGCCGACTGGACGAGCTGCTGCATCTTGGCGACCGATCCGATCTTGACCACCGACGGCATCGACCGCCGCACGTCGTCGGACGGACGCCGCGTCGAAACCGCGAGGTAGAACCGCGCCTGATCGTACAGCGTCCGGTCGGTGATCGTCGACGCATAGGCCCCCGGCTGGAGCAGCTTCAGCTTGAGCTGCTGTGCCGAGCGGGTGAATTCGGTCGACAGCCCCGCCCGCAGCGCCTCGATCACCGGGCGGAAGCACAGCTCCAGATTTTCATGGTCGTAATCGGGAAACTCGGTCGGCCGCCGGTCGGCCCGGGTGAAGGTCGCCAGCTCGCCAGCAAACGACACGAAGGCGGTGAACAGCCGCTCGGGATGCACCCGGTCCAGCCGCGACAGGTGCCGCAGTTCGGGCTGCCACCGGTTGAGCAACTGGAGCAGCAGATAGGCGGCGAACGTATCCGTCCCGCCTTCCGCGCCCTCAACCGCGCGAAGCGACAGCTCGTCCTGCCGGCTGTCGAGCCGGCCCATGATGTCGAGGAGGAACCCCGACAACGCTGGGCTCGCGCGGATGTCGAGCACCGGCGGCACATAGGTCTCGTCCCACACGACGCGGCGGCCCTGCAGCTCCTTGATCCGCGCGATGCCGATCCGCGTGCGCCCGGTCAGGTCCGATTCCTCGATCCCGAAGCGCAGATTGGCGCGCCCGACCTCGATCGTGTCGGCGGCCCGCGCGGGGTCGGTCGCGTCGATCGCCTCCTGCTCGACGACATGGAAGCGCGCGATGCTCGCATCGGCAGCGGCGCCATAAGCGAACGCCACCGCGCCCGGCTGATCGGCCGGGAGCGTCAGATAGACGATCTCCCCACGCACCTGGCTATCGACATCGAAGGGCGGCGGCGGCGGCGCGTCGCCGGGAATGCGGACGATCTCGCCGTCGGGCAGCACCGCGACCAGCCGCTCCACCCCGACCTGCGCGCCCTGCGCCAGATCGTCGGACAGCGAGAGTTCGACGATTCCCCACGGATATGCCTGCGCCCCGTCGAACCGCGCGTGCAGCGCCGACGCATGGCCCCGTTCGGCAAGCTGGAAATGCTGCGGACGAAGGAACAGCCCTTCCGACCAGACTGGCCGTTCACTCACCCGCTTCGCCCCCTGCTGCCCCGCGCGCCACGCTACGCCTCATGTAAGCCCCACGCAAATCGTCACTCCGCCGGGATCTCGGCGACGATCAGCTCCGGTTCCGCCTCCTCCACTCGCCGTTCGGTGCTCACCGCGTCGCTCTGCGCCTCGATGAAGTCATAGGCGAGCTCGCCATCGCGGTCGGTGATCCTGATCTCGCTCACCGTCCGCCCCTCCGCCATCCGGCCGAGCAGCTCGGTGGACAGCGTCGGCAGCATCGAATTGGTCAGGATGTTGTCGATCATCCGCCCGCCGCTCGCCAATTCGGTGCAGCGGCTGACGACATGGTCGATCACCGACTGGTCGTACGTCAGCTTGATCTTGTGGTTCTCCGCCACCCGCTTGACGATCCGGTTGAGCTGGAGCCGGACAATTCCGCCGAGCATTTCGGGCGACAGCGGGAAGTACGGCAGCACGATCAGGCGGCCGAGCAGCGCGGGCGGAAAGACCTTGAGCAGATCGGGCCGCAGCGCGGTCGCCAGCGCCTCCGGCTCGGGCGCGGTCTCAGGATCGGCCGCCATCTCGGTGATCAGGTCAGTGCCCGCATTGGACGTCAGCAGGATCAGCGTATTCTTGAAGTCGATGTGCCGCCCCTCGGCGTCATCCATGTACCCCTTGTCGAACACCGGAAAGAACATCTCGTGGACGTCGCTGTGCGCCTTCTCGACCTCGTCGAGCAG
>SXHP01000348.1 GCA_005773165.1 Sphingomonadales bacterium
CGCGCCAGCGCGATGTCTGCGCGAGTCGCGGTCGCGCGGTCGGCCGCGACGGGATCGACCTCGGCCGCGTCGAACAGCCCGCCCTCGATCTTCATCGCCAGCACCCGCGCGACCGCTTGGTCCAGCGTCGCAGCGGGAATTACGCCGCTGCGCACCAGCTCCGGCAGCGCGCGATACGCGATCGGATCGGGAAGTTCGACATCCACCCCCGCCGACAGGGCGAGCGCCGCCGCCGCGTTCAGATCCTGCGCGACCTTGTGCCGCTCGGCGAGCTGTCGCACGCCGAAATAATCGCTGACGGTCGCGCCCTTGTAGCCCCATTCGCCGCGCAGAATGTCGGTCAGCAGCCGACGATTGGCGTGGCTCGGCACGCCGTCGATCTCGTTGTACGAGGGCATGATCGCGCGCACCGGGAGTTCGCGCACGATCCGTTCGAAAGGGTGCAGCACCACTTCGCGCAGCAGCCGTTCGGACAGGATCGCGGGGCCGACGTTGGTGCCGTTTTCCGGGCTGCCGTGACCCGCCATGTGCTTCAGCGTCGCGAACACCTTGTCGGGCGCGAGCGGCAGCGTCGTCCCCTGCAGCCCGCGTACCGCCGCCAGCCCCATTTCGGCGACCAGGTGCGGGTCCTCGCCGAACGTCTCCTCGATCCGCCCCCAGCGGGGATCGCGCGCGACGTCGACGACGGGCGCCAGCGCCAGGGTGACGCCGCGCGCGCGCATCTCGCGCGCGGCGGCCGCGAAGCATTGCTCGATCAGCGGCGGATCCCAGGTCGAGGCGAGCGCGATCGCCTGCGGGAAGCTCGTCGCCTCGCGCCCGACCAGCCCGTGCAGCGCTTCTTCGTGCAGCAGCAGCGGGATGCCGAGCCGCGTGTCGCGGCGGGCCCAGCGCTGGGCGTCGCGCGCCCATTCGGCGGCCTCGCGCGGGCCGCGGTTGACGACCGATGCGTCCGCCCCGGCGACGATCGGGCCCTTGGGCGCGGTGGAGCCCATGCGGTCGCCGGGGCGGCCGACCTGCCCCACGCCATGCGGCAGGGCGGCGCGCGCGGCGACGGCGGAGAAGCGGCCGCCCGCATCCTGCACCTGACGCTTGTCGCGCCACACGCCGACAAGCTGCGCCGCCTTCTCCTCCAGCGTCATTCGCGCCAGCAGATCGGCGACCCGCGCGTCGAGCGGCAGAGTCCGGTCGCGAAAGGCGAAGGCGGAGCGCGCCGCCGCGGTCAACGGCGCGGCGCAGATGCCCGCCGCCAGCGCCGCGAGGCTCGCGCCGAAGCGGCGGCGGGACAGAAGCCCTGCGGATCGTTGATCGATGTTCATGCCGCATCTCTCCGATTAGTCTGACACATTATTGACACGTCGACCGAAATTGCGGAAGCCCCGTGCAAGAGCCGACAGGTGGAGAGGAACACGTGATGATCGATCGCCGCGGACTACTGGGCGGCGTGGCGCTGGGCGCGACCCTGGCGCTTCCCCGCGCGGCGCGGGCGCAAGCCCCGGCGCGGGCGCTCGCCTTCCCGAAGGGGTTCGTGTGGGGCACCGCGACCGCGGCCTATCCGATCGAGGGCGCGGTCGATGTCGACGGGCGCGGCCGATCGATCTGGGACACCTTTTCGCATACGCCGGGCAAGACCAAGAACGGCGATACCGGCGACGTCGCCTGCGACAGCTATCGCCGGTGGCGCGAAGATATCGCGCTGGTGAAGGCGCTGGGGCTGAAGAGCTATCGCTTCTCGATCGCCTGGCCGCGGATCCAGGCCGACGGGCGGGGTCCGGCCAATCAGCGCGGGCTCGACCATTACCGCCGAATGATCGACGCGCTGCTCGCCGAGGGCATCCGGCCCTTGCCGACGCTGTACCATTGGGACCTGCCCCAGGCGCTGGAGGATCGCGGCGGCTGGCCGGTCCGCGACACCGCGCATCGCTTCACCGATTACGCCACGATCGTCACCCGCGCGCTCGGCGACCGGGTTCCCGACTGGGGCGTGTTCAACGAGCCGAAGACCTTCACCGCGCTCGGCTATCAGGCGGGCATCCACGCGCCCGGGCGGCGCGACGAGGCGGCGTTCCTGCGGTCGACCCATGTCGTCAATCTCGCTTATGGCATGGCGTATCGCGCGATGAAGGCGGAGCGTCGCGGGCTCAGGATCGGCAATGCGATCGACGTGTCGTTCGGCTATCCGGCAAGCGACAGCGCGGCGGACCGGGCCGCGGTGGAGCGGTGGGACAAGTTCAACAACCTGTGGTTCCTCGAACCGGCGCTCACCGGCCGCTATCCCGAGGGCGTGCTGCCCGGCGACCGACTCGCGGCGCTGCTCGACATCCGCGACGGCGACCTGGCGATGCTGCGCGCCGCGCCCGACTGGATCGGCATCAATTACTATAGCCCGTTCCGCATCGCCGCGGTTCCGCCGAGCGGCCGGCTGGTCGGCGACGGCATCGACGCGAAATGGGCGGTCGCTCCCGTCCCGAGCGCCAAGACCGACATCGGCTGGGACATCTATCCCGCGGCGTTTCAGGCGATTCTTCAGCGCCTGGCGACGATCACCCGCGACATCCCGATTGAGATCACCGAGAACGGCGCTTCGTTCAACATCGCGCCGGGGCCCGACGGGCGCATCCACGATGCGCAGCGAATCGCCTATCTCGACGGCCACCTGCGCGCGGTCCACGGCGCGATCACCGCGGGGGTCCCCATCCGCGGCTATCACCAGTGGAGCCTGCTCGACAATTTCGAATGGGCGGAAGGCTACAGCCAGCGGTTCGGGATGGTGTGGACCGATTACGCCAACGGGCAGAAGCGCACGATCAAGGACTCGGGCCATTGGTATGCCGGCGTGGCGCAGCGAAACGGCCTGCTGGACACACAGCTGTGAACTTGCTAAAAGGAGTAAGACAACTTAGCCGTCAGTGTAAGACGGCGACGGGGAGGAGAGCGTCATGGCGCGGACACGCTGGCTCGGCTGCACGCTGATCGCCTGCCTGGCTTTGGCGGTTCCCGTGGCCGCGCAAGCTCCGCGGAGCTCCGATCCGCTCGCGCCCACCGGCGCCTGGAGCGCAAACGTCCGCGGCCAGGCGGCGACCCCGCCGATGGGGTGGAGCAGCTGGAACGCCTTCGAGACCGCGATCGACGAGGACAAGGTGCTCGGCACCGCGCGCGCGCTGGTGTCGACCGGGCTGGCGAAGCTCGGCTATCGGTACGTCAACATCGACGACGGCTGGTGGGCGAAGCGGCGGCTGTCGGACGGGCGGCTCCAGATCCGCACCGACAAATTTCCCAGCGCGGCGGTCGGCGGCGCTGAAGGGACGAGCTTTCGGCCGCTCACCGACCGGCTTCATGCGATGGGACTGAAGGCGGGGATCTACACCGACATCGGCCGCAACAGCTGTTCGCAATCGTATAGCGTTGACACGACCCACCTGCCCCGCGGCACGGTCAAGGAGCGCGAGATCGGATTGGCCGGGCATGTCGAGCGCGACATCCCGCTGTTCTTCCGCGAATGGGGCTTCGACTATCTGAAGGTCGACGCCTGCGGCACCGACGAGACGTCGCAACAAGCGTGGCAGGCGCGTCGGGCCGATTTCGCCGCCTATCCGCCGATGATCGTCCGCGACTCGGTCAACCGTTCGGACATTGCGGGGCTGAAGGCCGCGTACCAGGCCGTCGCCGATGCGATCGCGCATGCCAGGCCGAACGGCGACCACGTGCTGTCGCTGTGCGCCTGGGGGGCGGCCAACGTCCGCTCCTGGGGCAAGGACGTCGGCAATCTGGTGCGCACCAGCAACGACATCACCCCCGTCTGGGGGCGGATGCTCCACACGTTCGACAGCGCCGCCGGGCGTCCGCTCTACGGCCATCCGGGCGCGTGGAACGATCCGGACATGCTGTTCATCGGACACGGCGACTTCGACGCGCGCCACCTGACCGAAGCGCGGTCGCACTTCGCCTTGTGGGCGGTCACCAACGCGCCTCTGCTGATCGGCTACGACATGCGCGACGCGCCCCGATCGCTGCTGGACATCTGGGGCAATGCGGACCTGGTCCGCGCCAACCAGGACCCCGGCGGGCACCAGGCGGTGATCGCCTACGCCAGCGACGACGTGCAGATCTTCGTGAAGACGCTGGCCGGAACCGATCGCAAGGTGGTGGCGATCTTCAACCGCGGCACCGGCCCGGCGAACGTCAAGCTGATGGCCGAGCATCTGAAGTTCGCGCCAGACGCGCCGATCGCCCTGCGCGACCTGTGGTCGAAGGAGCGCACGGCTCCTTTCACCGGCATGCGCACGATCGCGGTCGCTCCGCGCGAGACGGTGGTGTTCGAGGCGACGGGAACCCGCGCGCTGGCGACCGGCCATTATCTGTCCGAGCTGCCAGGACGCGTCAACGTGGCGGCGGACGGCGTCGTCGCGCCGCAGGCCGATCCGACGATCCACCGCGCGATGGACCCCTGGGCGGGCACGATCTCTGGCGGATCGCGCCCGGTCTACGCCGGCTGGGGCGGCGCGCAGGCCGATCAGGCGCCCTATGGCGAGACGATCCGGCTGGCGGGGATCGAGCACCGCACAGGCATCGGCGTCCTCGCCAATTCGCGGCTCGAAGTGCGCAACGACCGCGAGTACCGCCGCTTTTCCGCGCGTGTGGGGGTGGACGACAACACCACCAACCCGGCCGCGGAGGTCGAATTCCTCGTCTATGCCGATCGTCGCCTGGTCGCGCGCTCGCCGCGGATGCGCTTCGGCCAGCCGCCGGCGACGCTCACCGCCGATATCGGGTCGGCCCGGATCGTCGAACTCGTCGTGCGGCAGCGGAACGATCTCGGCCGTCCGACGACGACCGCATGGGCCGACGCCGCGCTGCTGCGCTGAACCCCTTCCCTCCTGACGAAAGTACGCCGATGACCACGCCGCGCCGCCTCGACGACCAGACCATCGCCAAGCTGAAGACGATCTCGACCGCGACGGTGGCGACGATCCTGCACGCGCGGGGATTGCACAACCAGTTCATCCAGGGCGTGTTTCGGCTGACCGAACATCGTCGCCCGATGGTCGGGCAGGCCTTCACGTTGCGCCACATTCCGGCGCGTGAGGACATCGACAAGCGCGAGATCTTCCGTGATCCGCAGCATCCGCAACGCGTCGCGGTCGAGACGGTCGGCCCGGGCGACGTGCTGGTGATGGATTGCCGTCGCGACGCGAGTTCGGCGTCACTCGGCGGGATCCTCGCATCCCGGCTGCAATCGCGCGGTTGCGAGGGGTTCGTGTCCGATGCGGGCATTCGCGACAGCGACTATGCAGCAGGGCTCGATCTGCCGATCTACGTCGCGTCGCGGTCGGCGCCGACCAACCTCACGAAGCAGCACGGCGTCGACATGAACGTGCCGATCGGTTGCGGCGGAGTGGCGGTCTATCCCGGCGACGTCATCCTTGGAGACGGCGACGGCGTCATGGTCATCCCTCTGGAATACCTTGACGACATTCTGCCCGAGGCGCTCCGCATGGAACATTACGAGCCCTTCGCGCAGGAGAAGATCCTGGCAGGCGCGAAGGTGACGGATTTCTATCCGGCGAACGAAGAGGCGCTCGCGCTGTACGCGGCGTACAAGGAACAGAACCCGATGGCCTTCGGCGATGCTTGAGCTTCGCGACCTCGGCCTGCCAGGCCCTGCGCCCGCGGGCGACGTGTTCATCACCGGCGGGGCGGGACGGATCGGCACCTGCCTGCGGCAGCGGCTGCGCCCCGCGGGCTACCGCGTCCGCTTCACCGACATGACCGAGCCCGCTGACGGCGACCTCGACGGCTTCGTGAAGACCACGCTCGACGATCAGGACGCGATGGCCGAGGCCATGGCGGGCGCGCGGGCGGTGGTCCACCTCGCAGGGCACCCCCGCGACACCGATTGGCCGACCATCCAGGAACGCAATTACACCGGCGCGTATAATGCGGTGCGCGCGGCGCGGCGCGCAGGCGTGCGGACGATCATCTACGCCAGCTCCAACCAAGCGTTCGGGCTGCACCCCGCCGACACGGTGCTGGCGGATGATCTCGCGCCCCGCCCCGCCGGGCTCTACGGCGTGTCCAAGGTCTTCGGCGAGGCGATGCTGCGCGCCGAGGCGGAGGCGGGCGGCCTGACCGCCTTCGCCTGGCGCATCTGCACCTTCAAGCCCGAACCCACCACCGCGCGCGACCTGCGGCTGTGGCATAGCTGGGACGACGCCGCGCGCCTGGTCGACCGGTGCCTGCGGTGGAGCGAGCCCGGCTTCAACATCATCTGGGGGGTGTCGGCGAACACCCGCGCGCGGATCGACGATCCCGTCGCGCGGCGGATCGGTTATCGGCCCCAGGACGACGCCGAAGATCATGTCGCGCGGCTGCAGGCTGCGGGGGTCGACACCCACCGCGTTTCGGAATGGGCGTATCTTGGCGGCGACAAGGCCACCGAGTGGATGGAGGGATGACGATGCGGATCGATCGACGCGGATTGATGCTGGGCGGCGGCGCACTGGCGGCGGGCATGGCGCTGCCTGCGCGCGCGCAGATCGTCGAAACGGTGCGCGACCGCGTCGTCACCAACCTGGACGTCGCGCTGCCGTACGTCGGCACCGTGCGTGCGCGGAGCACCAGCGAGATCACAGGATCGAACTGGCTGCTCGGCTGCGAGACGCTTGACCGGGATTACGCCGATTACGACCAGTACAAGGAGTTCATCGCCCCGCTCGGGATCAAGCGGCTCCGGATGCAGGGCGGCTGGGCCAAGACCGAGAAGGTCGCGGGCACGTACGACTTCGCGTGGCTCGACCACATCATCAACGACGCCGCCG
>SXHP01000047.1 GCA_005773165.1 Sphingomonadales bacterium
CGGGGCGCGCGGCGTGCGGCGCGGCGGTGAAGGCCGACGGCTACGGGCTGGGCGCGACCCAGGTCGTGCGGCGGCTGGCCGACGCGGGATGCCGGGACTTCTTTGTCGCGACCTGGGCGGAGGCGGAGGCGCTCGGCGGCCTTGGCGCGCCGGTGTCGGTGCTGCACGGCGTCCGCGCGGCGGACATGGCGGCGGCGCTGGCCAGCGCTGCGCGGCCGGTGCTCAACACCGCCGCGCAGGTCCAAAGGTGGCGCGAGGCGGGCGGGGGCGTGTGCGACGTGATGGTCGACACGGGGATGAACCGGCTCGGCGTCTCGGCGGCGGAGGTCGCCGGCGGGCTGCTCGACGGTTTGCGGATCGACACGCTGATGAGCCATCTTGCGTCGGCGGACGCGGACGATGCGGCGAGCCGGGCGATGAGCGAGCGGCAACGCGAGGCGTTGGCGGCGGTCGCGGCGCGGGTGGAGGCGCAGCGGGTCAGCCTCGCCAATTCCGCGGGGATCGCGCTGGGGCCGGATTATTCCTTCGATCTCGTCCGGCCGGGACTGGCGCTGTACGGCGGCGCGCCGCGCGACGAGTTCGCCGGGGTGATCGCGCCCGTCGTGCAGCCCGAAGCGGAGATCCTGCAGCGGCGGCGCGTGCCGCGCGGCGAGACGGTGGGGTACAACGCGACCTGGACCGCACGCGACGACACGGAGGTTGCGATCCTCAATCTGGGCTATGCCGACGGTTACTTCCGCGGCTTTTCCGACCGGGGCCAGGCCCAGGCGGGCGACGTCGCGCTGCCGGTGATCGGGCGGGTGTCGATGGACCTGACCGCGATCGACGTCTCGGCCGCGCCGGAGCTGGCGGAGGGTGATGCGGTCGCGATCGCATTCTCCCTTCCGCAAGCGGCGGCGGCGTCGGCGCATTCGCAATACGAAGTGCTGACGTCGCTCGGCGCGCGGTACGAGCGAGTCTGGCGCTAGGCGGGCGCGCCGATCGTCCAGGGGTCGATCGGCGCGCGACGGATCCAGCGGGTCGCGAGCCACTTTGCCCCGCGGGTTACGGGAAGCCCGGCGTGGCGGGCGCGCTCGTCGGGGCGACCGTTCGCATCGGTGTTGACGAACATGACCGCATCGCCGCCGCGGGGCGTGATCGTCACCCCTGCTGCGGGAAACACCGTCTCGCCGCCGCCATAGCCCTCGTTCAGGTAGACCAGCACGGTGGCGACGCGCTGGTTCGCCTCGCCCGCGATCGTGTCGAGATGCGGGCGATATTGCTGCCCGGGGCGGTAGCGCAGCACCGCCAGCGGTTCGCCGTGCGCGACGGGCAAGCCGCTGACTGCCGCGATCCGGAGGTTGATCGCGCGCACCACCAGATCCTCGCGCGCGGGGCCGATCACCGCGCCGTCGGACGTCCGGACGGGATGCGCGATCCGGCGTCCCGACGCGGGATCGACCACCGTCGCGGGTTCGAGCAGGCCGCCGGCGACGCTCGCCAGATGCGCGCATTCCGCCGGAGACAGCAGCCGCGGATAGCGGACGATCGACGGCGACGCGCTCAGCACCTCGCCCGTCGGCGTTGCGGTCGGCTCGCCCGTCGCGTCGATCGCCATCGCGCGGACCAGCGCGCGCTGCGCGGCGGCGACCGGATCGGAGGCCGCGGCGACATCGAGTAACGCCAGCGCCGCGCGCCAGTCGGCAGGACCGCCGCTGCCGTTTGCGGTCAGCGCCGCCTCCATCAGCGCGCCGTCGACATGGCCGATCGCGACGGCGCGGCGGATCAGCTCGCGCGCCCGGACCAGATCGCGCGCGAGCAGCGCGTCGACCGCGGACCGCATCAGCGCGTCGGAGTCCGCCGGGGGAGTGGGGGGATCGGCGCGCATCGGCGCACAGTAACGCGCGCGACGCCCAAAAGAAAAGGGCCCGGAGGATCGCTCCCCCGGGCCCCGGCAATTCGTCGCGGATGGGGGCTTAGAAGCCCGCCTTCACACCCACGTAGCCGTAGCGGCCGCGCACGTCATAGATGCCCGATCCAGCGCCGACGCCGGTCAGCCCGAAGGGCGGCAGGCGATCGCCGATGTTGTCGACGCCGGCATAGATGTTGAACCGGTCGTTCACGCGCAGGTCGAGACGGACGTCGTGATAGAACACGTCCGGATAGTATTGCCGCGGGCCGTAGTCGGCGTTTTCGGGCGGACGGCCCTGCACCGACAGCGTGTCCTCGGCGAGGTTGAGCACCATCTTGTCGATCCAGCGCACCTGATAGCCGAAGGTCACCGCGCCGATCTTCAGGTCGGCGTTGACGTTGACCTGGTTCTTCGGGTCGCCCAGCTCGCTCAGGATGCGGTTCGCACGGTTCGGATCGGCCGGGTTCAGGAACTCGCTCCGCTCCAGCGTGTGCGTCCAGACCGCCTTGATGCCCGCGGTGCCGAACCCGAACGTCTTGCGATAGTTCAGCTCGGTGTCGATGCCGCGCGCAGTCAGCTTCGCGTAGTTGAGCGAGTTCTGCTGCAGCGAGCCCTGCAGGATCTGGAACGGCGCTTCTTCCTGCGGGCCGAGACCGCCCGAACGGTTACGCTCGAACAGGTCGCAGAACTGGTTGTTCAGGTCGGCCGCGTCGTAGCAGGCGTTGATGATCTGCTGCGCCGTCGGCGCGGTGATCACGTCGTCCACGGTGATGTCGAAATAATCGACCGAGAGCGACAGGCCCGGAACGAAGCGGGGCGTGAAGATGGCGCCGACGGTGTAGTTGTCGGATGTCTCCTCGCGCAGACCCGGGTTGCCGCCCGACAGGATCTCGATCGACGAGGTGTAGACGAAGTCATACGACGCCGGGATGCCGTCGGCCGCGCAGTTCGCCGCGCGGGTCGACGAACCCGTGCCGATGTTGCGCAGCGAGCAGGGATCGTTGGGCGCGGGCGCGAAGTTCTGGCTGACGTCCGAGTAGAGGTCGACCAGGTTCGGCGCGCGCACCGCACGGTTGTAGGCGCCGCGGAAGCGGATGTCCTGGATCGGACGCCACGTCACTTCGCCGCCGTACGAATAGGTCGTGCCCGTCGCGCCCTTGTAGTCGGAGATGCGGCCCGAGCCGGTCACCGTCAGCTCCTGGAAGAACGGCACGTCCCTCAGCAGCGGAATGCGGACTTCGCCGTACGCTTCCTTCACTTCGAACGCGGGCGCGCGGAAGGTCGGGATGGCGTTGTAGAAGGCGTAGCCCGCCTGGGTCAGGTCATCGAGATCGTACTCGACGCGCTCACGGCGATATTCGCCGCCGAACGAGAAGCCGATCGCGCCGCCCGGCAGTTCGAACAGCTGGCTGAGATCGCCCGCGACGAAGCCCGAGACGACGAACTGCTTGATCTTGCCGGTCGCGACCGAGTCGACGAGGACGTAGTCGCGCGCCGCCTGGGTCACCGACCCCTGGCCGAACGGGTTGATCGGAACGCAGGCCGCGATGTCGGCGGCCAGGATGGCCGCGTCGGAACCATAGTCGACCGTGCCCGCCGGATTGAGCTTCGAACGGCAGACGATCTGGCCGGTCGCGGGGTCGCGCACCGAATCGACGCCGAGCAGATAGCGCTGGACGTTGACGTTGCCGACGATGGTCGCACGCTCGCGATGCTCGCCGTAGTTGACCGACAGTTCGTAGTTCCAGTCGTCGTTGAAGTCGCCCCGCAGGCCGCCGACGATGCGGTAGGTTTCACGCACGAACCGCTCGTCGCGGACGCCGAAATCGACCCAGTTGCGACGGACGCCGAAACGGAAGCTGCCGTCGGCGATCGCCGCGCGCTGGTTCTGGAGCTGCACTTCGGTCAGCGCGCCGCCGGTGTTGGCGTTGACGGTGGTGGCGGACAGCTCCTGGAAGAGCAGCGCGCGCGCCTGCGGCGTGATGAACGGGTTGTCGAGGCGGATGCGCTCGCGCCCGCCCGGATCGCCGAGCGTCGTGCCCTGCGAGAAGAACGGGCCGCTTTGCGAACCGAACGCTTCCGACCGGACGTACTTCGCCTCGACGAACGCCTGGAGGCCGTCGCTGAACTCGTAGCGGCCGATCAGGTTGGCGGAATAACGGTCGAGCTGCGGCGACAGGGTCAGCAGCTCGCCTTCGCGGCTGGTCGTGCCGTTGCCGCCGAGGAAGTTGCCGTTGGGGCCCAGGCCGATGCGAGTGCCGGTCTGCTGGACCAGCGTGCCGTCGGGCTGGAAGATGTAGCCGCAGGTGAAGGCCGAGCCGCCGGCGATGCCGCAGCGCGGATTGGCCGCGGTCTGGAAGATGCCGACCTGGCCGCCGAGCGAGATGGTCGCCGAGCGGATGTCGCGGAAGAACGTGCGGTCGGGCGTGGCGTCGGCGCCGTTGACCGAACCGGCGGGATCGGTGTCGGTGACGATGAAGGCGCTGTTCCGCTGCAGACCCCGCCCGCCCGAGCCGAAGTACCGCTCCTGGCGCGCATATTCGAGGTTCACCGCAATGTTGCCGCGGTCGTCGGAGCCGAAGTTGGTCCCCGCGAGAGCCGAGACGTAATAGTTGCCGGCGTCGCCGCGCTCGCTGACGCCCGCCTGGCCGCGCAGGCTGAGGCCTTCGTAATCGTTCTTCAGGATGAAGTTGACCACGCCCGCGATCGCGTCCGACCCGTAGATCGACGAGCCGCCGCCGGTGATGACCTCGACCCGGTCGATCAGGTCGGTCGGGAAGGTGTTCACGTCGGGCGAAACCGCGTTGACGAGCACGTCGCCGCCGACGTGACGACGGCCGTTGACCAGCACCAGCGTCCGCTGCGTGCCGAGGCCGCGCAGATCGAGCAGGTTGAGGCCGCGGGTGCCGAGGAACCGCGTCGAGTTCTGCTGGCTGAAGGTCGAGCGCAGCTGCGGCAGTTCGTTCAGCACGTCGCCGACCGAGATCTGACCGGTTTCGAAGAACTGGTCGCCGGTGACCACGGAGATCGGCGCGTTGGATTCAAGGTTGGGCGCCCGGATGCGCGACCCGGTGACAACGACGTCGGTGCCGGCGTCGGCCGGACCCACGTTGGGATCCTGCTGCCCGTCGAGGGGCTGCTGCTGGATCTCGGTCGCCGTTTGCGCCCAGCCGGCGACCGGCAGAGCCACCATGGAGACGCCCGCCAGCGCAGTCGCCGAAAGCAAGGAAGAGAACTTCATCGAATACCCCATATGGACAGACCGGTGTTCGGACCGGGATAAGGTAAAAGAGGTCATCGCCGCCCACCGGGCAAGCGAAACATGAACGCGGCGTTCACTTCCGGTCGCCTATGTCGTCGAAATGTCACACGTTTACGAATGAAAACCGCCGCCGCGCACCGAATCGTGCGCGACGGCGGTTTTTCGTGCAACTTCCGTGCTTAAGCAGGAAAAGGCTATTCGCGCTCCAGGCACATGGCGATGC
>SXHP01000048.1 GCA_005773165.1 Sphingomonadales bacterium
GAACGCGGAGTATCACGCCGCCAAGGAGCAGCAGGGCCAGAACGAGGCCACGATCTCCGACATCGAGGACAAGCTCTCCCGCGCGCAGATCATCGACCCGAAGGAGCTGTCGGGCGACAAGGTGGTGTTCGGCGCGACGGTGACGCTGCTCGGCGAGGACGACAAGCCGGTCACCTACCAGATCGTCGGCCAGACCGAGGCGGACGCCAAGACGGGGCGGATCAGCTACAATTCGCCGCTCGGCCGCGCGCTGATCGGGCGCAAGGTCGACGAAGAGGTCGAAGTCACCGTGCCGTCGGGCGACAAATATTACCTCGTTTCGAAGATCGAGTTCATCTGATCGGCACGTTCTGGAACGAGGCGCGCGTGACCGCAGGGATCGCGGTCGCGACGCTCGTGGCGTCGGTGCTGGTGCTGCTGTCGGGCGCGTTGCCGGCCGTGTCGTACGGCGCGGGGTTCGTGCCGGTGCGGTTCGCGGGAGTGATGCTGCCCGAGGGGCTGCCGATCGTCGTGCCTGCGCTGCTGACGCCGCTCACCGCGACGCTGATCCACGGCGGCGCGATGCACCTGCTGTTCAACCTGGTGATGCTCGGTTTCTGCGGGCGGCTGCTGGAGCGCGCGGTCGGGGGACAGGGCGTCGCGATCCTCTACGCCGTCGGCGCGTTCGCCGCGGCGGCGACGCAATGGGCGATCGAGCCCGAGTCCGCCGTGCCGATGATCGGGGCGAGCGGGGCGATCTCGGCGATCGTCGGGGCGTATGCGCTGCTCTACGGCGAGCGCAGGGCGCGGGCGATCGGACCGGTGCCCGCGGACGTCGTCCACATCGCCTGGCTCGCGGCGGCGTGGATCGGGGTGCAGCTTCTGATCGGCGCGGCGGGGATGGAGGGGACCGCCATCGCGATCGGCGCGCATATCGGCGGCTTCGTCGCCGGACTGGCGCTCGCGCGGCCGTTGCTGTTGTGGCGGTATCGGGGGGCTTGAAGCTGCGGCATGCCCGGTAGATCGTCGTCCCAGCGGCGGCTGGGACCTCTGACGAGAAAAGAGACTTGAGCCGCACGAGACCCCAGCTTGCGCTGGGGTGACGATCAAGTGGCCGGACGCGCCAGCATGTCGGGTTCGAGCAGGCGGTGGAGGTGGACCACCACGTACTTCATCTCGGCGTCGTCGACGGTGCGCTGGGCCGCCCCGCGCCAGGCTTTCTCCGCGCTGGCGTAATCGGGAAAGATGCCGACGATCTCGATCGACTTGAGGTCGGTGAAGTCTAGCGTCTGCGGGTCGGCGACGCGGCCGCCGAAGACGAGGTGAAGCTTGCTCATGGCTGCGCCCTATAGCGTCGCCGCGCGAGCCGCAACGGCGCGCGTGGTCCGCGCGCCGTTGCCGGACGTCACTCGGTCTGAGAGCCGGCGGTCGCCGACTGCTTGGCCGCGCTGCCGGCCGAGCTTGCCGCCTTGAGCACGCCCTGGAACAGCTCCTTGGCCTGCGCCTGCGCGCCGTCCTTGGTCAGCCCGCGCGCTTCGAGCTCGTTGCGGCCCGCGTCCTTGGCGGCGGCGATCGCCGCGCGCGCGCTGGCGCCCAGGCGAGCGCCGACCGGCGCGAGCAACTCCTTCTCCTTCTCCGAGCGCGGGAGCAGGGCGCCGACCGCTGCGCCGACCGCGATTCCGCCGACCAGCAGGCCGAGCGGATTGGCCTCAATCCCCTGCGTCGCGCGCTTGGCGACATCCGAAGCGGCGTCGACCGCCTTGTTCGCGGTCTGCTTGGCGGTGTCGATGCCGTCGCGCAGGCGGCCGTGGGAGCCGGTGTCCTGGGTGTCGTCGTATGTCTGGGTCATGGGTCCGTCCTCATTACCGGGTTCAATCCCGCGGTTGCGGGGGAGTTGTCTTTGCGTGGGCGGGCGAACAGCCGCGCGATGCGGTGGCGGGCGAGAAAGACGAAGCCGGCCGCCGCGACCCCGGCGAGGATGCCGGGCTTGTCCTTCGCGACCGCGACCGCGGTTCGCCCGGCGACCTGCGCTTCGCGCGCCACCCGATGTGCGCGGGCGCGCGGATCGAGCCGCGCCTGAAGCTCGGCGACGGTCAGGTGCAACTGCTCGCGCGCACGGGCCGATCGGAGCTCGGCGGCGTGAAGGTTCTCGGCGGGGGTGAGCACATGGGTCATGCGGACGCCCCTTCCTTGGCTGGCGTCGGCTTTGGCGCGGCGAGGCGGCCTTTTCCGATCATCGCGAGCACGCCCGCGATCACCAGGGTGACGCCGACCACCGCAAGCGTCGCGAGCCCCGGGCCGATCAGCGTGGCGAGGCTGAGGATCAGCCCGACCAGCATCGCGATCAGCGCGGCGAGCGCGAGCACGCCCGCGATGCCGAAGAAGATCGCCGCGCCCTTGTACGCCGCCAGCCGCTCGCCCGCCTTCGCCTTGTAGAGCGCGACCTCCGCGCTCACCAGCTCGCGCGAATCATCGACGAGCTGGGTGACCAGCGCGGCGAGGCCGGGCTCGGACGCCGGGTCCGGCTCCCGCCGGACCTCGCTGCCGGCGATGCTAGGCGCGACCGTCGCCATCACCGCTGCCGCTTGCCTCCATGCCCGACTGAACGACGCGGGCGAGCGCGAAGCCGACCGCCGCGGCGACCCCGATCGCGATCGCCGGGCTGGCGCGAACGAAATTGCGGACGTCGTCGACCAGCTCGTCGATGTCCTTGTTGCGGATCGTGCTGGAGAGATTCGCGACCTGATCCGCGGCGCTGCGCGCATACTGGCCATATTGCGCGCCGACCTTTTCGTCGACGGTCGCCGCCGCGTCGCTCAACATCTGGGCGACCTGGTCGAGCTTGTCGCCCGCCTGCGTCTTTCCCTGATCGGCGAAGGCGCGCGCCTTGTCGGTCGCCTGGCCGACGAGCTTGTTGCCGCCTTCGCGCAGCTGCGCCTTCGCGCCTACGGGCGCATCGGATTCGTCGGGGGTGAAGCCGACGCCCGCATCCTTCAGCGGATCGGCGGGCTGGAACTCGGCATTGGCTGGCGGCGCCTCCAGGTCGGCGTCGGTTGCCTGGCGAAAGTCGGTCATGGATATTCCCTTTCGTGAAGGATCGCTCATCAAACCCCGTGCGCGCGGCGGCGTTCCATGACTGCAACGATTTGCCCCGCACCGCAGCGCAGGTTAGAGCGATTGCGAGCCCGGCAGCCAGGAGCACCGAACACGTGACCGCGATCATCGACATCCACGCACGCCAGATCCTCGATAGCCGGGGCAACCCGACGGTGGAAGTCGACGTGCTGCTGGAGGACGGCAGCTTCGGCCGCGCCGCGGTGCCCTCCTAAGGAATAGAGCATCTTCAATTATCGAGTCTTAGTGAAGTTAGTTGACTGAAATCACTTCCTTGTTGTCATGCTTATCAAATACTTTGAGATCACCATTGAAAAAGCCAACTACGTAAGTCTTTGCCTTCTCATTCATGATATGAGAAAGGGATTTAACCACTGAAATCCACTCCTCTTAGGGTGATGACTTGGTCAGCTTTGGCTTTTCTAGAGCAAATGTATAAAATATCTAAACCGATTCCTCAGTATTGGCCCCAACTTTGTCCAATAAGTCTTGAAGAGTCTAAGTAAGGAATGTGTTTGAGATCATAAAATTGAGCTTTTTTGACTTAATCTCCTCATTTGAGACTCTTCCCTCTGATTCCAGCAACTTCTTGACTATCTATTGACATGATAAGAATAGGGATAATTTATACCTGAGTAAGCTCTTTATTTGTGCTACTTGTGTTGATGTTGATTTGTATTTCAGGGACTTGATAGTCTTCGGGGAGCGAGGTCTTGAATATGACCTACACCTCGGCTGTCATAGTTGTA